>JBEGJL010000278.1:0-3200 GCA_041184605.1 Pseudomonadota bacterium | reverse complement strand
TTGCCCATTCCCGCAGCCGCCGCGGCCAGGGCCTGCCCGGCATCACCGGCCTGCAGTGTCGGCGGGCCGGCCCTTTCGCCTTCGGGATCGGGATCGCCGGGCCAGGCAATCCAGTCCCCCTCACCGGCAGTCACCCGCTCGGCGCTGCCCAGGGGGACGCCTTCCAGGTCGCCCGGCCCTTCGGTCCAGCGTACCGCGAGGTCTAGGTTGGCCTCGGTAAAGTCGGCCGTCTCATCGTTGATCAGGCTATAGCGGACTTCAGGATTAGCCTTGCGGAATTCGGCCAGCCGCGGCGCGAGCCAGGCGGCAAAGAAATCGCGCGGGGCGGAGATCGTATAGACGTGGCTCGATTGCCCGGCCTGCATGGCCCGCACGGCATCCTCAAAATGGAGGAACCCGGTGCGCAGCGATTCGAGGCCGGCCGTCGCCTCATCCGTCAATTCCAGCCCCTTGGGCGTCCGGCGAAACAGTACCACGCCCAGCAGGTCTTCCAGCGCGCGAATCTGCTGGCCGACGGCAGCAGGGGTGACCGCCAGTTCATCCGCCGCGCGGGTGAACGACAGGTGCCGGGCCGCGGCATCGAACACGCGCAAGGCGTTCAGGGGCAGGTGCGTGCGCTTCATTGCGCTGGCGCTTTAGCCTGCCGTGGCAGGCGCCGCCAGCGGGAAGAAGGGAATGGCTGCTTCGACCAGCGAGCCATCCTCACACCGGAAGGTATAGAATCCTTCCATGGATCCGTGCGGTGTGGCCAGCGGGCAGCCCGAAACATAATCATGGCTGCCACCGGGCTGGAGGATCGGCTGCTCGCCAACCACGCCTTCACCCTCGACAAAATTGACCATGCCGCGCCCGTCGGTGATCTGCCAGTGGCGGGTCAAAAGCTGGATCGCCTGATCGCATCCGTTCTCAATCCGGATGTGATAGACCCAGAACCACTTGCCGGCTTCCACCTGTGACTGCTCGGGCAGGAAATTGACCGTGACCCGCACGGTGATCCCGTTGGTCGTGGCTGCGTGCTGGAACAGCTCCTTCATGCGCATCAAAATAGTGGCTCGGCCGCAATCCGGCAATGGCCCTGCGGCCAGTCTTGTCGGGTTGCCGTCCGATTGCGGTAGTCAAGACTGCGCCAGCAGCACCACGCCCGCCACCAGCAAGCCGCAGCCAGCCAGCCGCGCCCGGCCGACCGGTTCGCGCAGCAGGACCATCCCAAGCAGCGCGACCAGCATCATCGACATCTCACGCATTGGCGCCACCACGCTAAGCGGTGCGCCGCGCTGCATGGCCCATAGCACCAGGATGTAGCCAAAGGGCGCCAGCAGGGCGACCGTCCAGGCGCTGATCCAATGACCGCGCATTGTCTGCGCCGAGCCAGCGCGATCACGCAGCACCTGTGGGGCTAGCAATGCGGTCCGGACCACGTTGGCGCCCCAGTCCAGCACCACTGGCGAAAGCAGTAGCAGCTTGACCGAAGCGCCATCAACCAGCGTGTAAATGGCAATGATCGCGCCCGTCAGCATACCCCAGCGCAGGCCGGTCGAGGCACCAGGCTTGGCAAAGGTTGACCAGCGCCCATTGGTGGCGATCATCAATATCCCGGCGACCACTGCCAGCAGGCCGAGCAGCCGCAAGGGGCCGGGAACCTCACCCAGCAGCAGGAACGCCCCTGTCGATGATAGCAGCGGGCCAGTGCCGCGCGCGATCGGATAGACCACCGACAAGTCGGCCTTGCGGTAGCCGGTCTGGAGCGCGTGACTGTAAGCGAGGTGGAGGCAGCCGCTGGCGCAGATTGCCGCCAGCATCAGCCAGGTCCAGCGGAAACCTTCCTGTGCCATGATCCACAAGGCCCACGGCGCGAAAGCGATCGAGGACAGCAGTGTGGTCCAGAACAGGAAGACCCCGCCGGCATGGGCGGAGCGCTTCGAGGCAAGGTTCCAGGTGGCGTGACAGACCGCCGCCAGCAGGACCAGCAGCAGTGACAGACTATCCAAGGGTCAGAGCCCGGCCGCCTTGAGCGCCTGGTCCAGATCCTCAATCAGGTCCTGCGGGTCTTCAAGGCCCACATTGATCCGCAGCATGCCCTCGGTAACGCCCATTTCCGCGCGGGCCTCGGCACTCACGGAATAATGGGTGGTGGACGCGGGGTGCGTCATCAACGAGCGCGAATCGCCGATGTTGTTCGAGATATCGATCAGTTGCAGCGCATCGAGCAGGGCGTGGGCCTGGGCCCGGTCCTTCACTTCGAAAGCGAAGATCGAGCCGCAGGCATCCATCTGCTGCATCGCCAGGTTGTGCTGCGGGTGGCTGGCAAGGCCGGGGTGCAAGATCCTGGGCACGCGGCCTTCGAGGAACTGGCCGACCTTGAGCGAATTGGCGCTCTGCTGCTTGACCCGCAGGTCCAGCGTTTCCAGGCCCTTCAGCACCACCCAGGCGTTGAACGGCGAGAGGTTCGGCCCGGTGTTGCGCTGGAATGGCATCAGCACATCGTTGATGAACTGGGCCGATCCGCAGACTGCTCCGGCCAGGACGCGACCCTGCCCGTCCATCAGCTTGGTGGCCGAATAGGCCACGACATCCGCGCCGAATTCCATCGGCCGCTGCAACGCTGCGGTGCAAAAGGCGTTATCGACCACGGTCGTGATCCCGCGGCTGCGCGCCAGATCGCAGACGTACTTCAGGTCAACGATGTCCATCGTCGGGTTGGCGGGCGTTTCGAAGAAGAACACCTTGGTATTGGGCCGGATCGCGGCTTCCCACTGAGCGTTGTCACGCGCGTCGATCGTGGTGGTTTCGATCCCGAAGCGTGGCAGCAGGCTGTCGACCAGCCAGCGGCACGAGCCAAACGCGGCGCGGGCAGCGACCACGTGATCACCGGCAGAGAGCTGGCACAGCAGCGCCGTGGTCATGGCGGCCATACCGGTCGCCTGGGCACGGCAAGCCTCTGCCCCTTCCATCAGTGCCACGCGCTCTTCGAGCATGGCCACGGTCGGGTTCTGGAGGCGTGAATAGGTCATCCCCTCGGCCTCACCCGCAAACCGCGCGGCGACTTCGCCGGCGGAATCGTAGGTGTAGCCAGAGGTCAGGAACAGCGCCTCGCTGGTCTCGCCATGCTCGCTACGCCAGGTACCACCGCGAACAGCACGGGTGGCAGGCCGCCACTTGGCGGTGATCGAACGGTCGGTTCCGGTGTTACGCTTCATGAT
>JBEGJL010000277.1:0-4275 GCA_041184605.1 Pseudomonadota bacterium | reverse complement strand
ATAGCTTGGGCCGATGATCGCCAGGCATTCGCCTTCGGCCTTGAAGGCGATCGTTGCCATCACGTCATGGTCCGCCATCAGACCGACGCCGCCGATCGCCGGGGTGGGCAGGATCGCCGAGCCGCCACCGGTCGCCTTGCTCTCGTTGTAGAGGCTGACATTGCCCGATACGATCGGATAGTCGAGCGCGCGGCAGGCATCGCCCATGCCGCGCAGGGCCTCAACGATCTGGGCCATGATTTCGGGCCGCTGCGGATTGGCAAAGTTCAGGCAGTTGGTGATCGCCAACGGCTTGGCCCCAACGGCCGATATATTGCGATAGGTTTCCGCCACGGCCTGCTTGCCGCCTTCGTACGGGTCGGCATAGCAATAGCGCGGGGTGCAATCGGTGCTGATCGCCAGCGCTTTCTTGGTCCCGTGCACGCGTACCACGGCCGCATCACCACCGCTCTTCTGCATGGTGTCCGCGCCAACCTGGCTGTCATACTGCTCCCAGATCCAGCGCCGGCTCGCCAGATCGGGGCAGGCCATCAGCTTGAGCAGGTCCGCACCCAGGTCCGCGCTCTGTGGCACGTCACCCAGCGGCTTGACCTTGGCCCAGGCCTTGTATTCGGCCAGGCTCAGGGCAGGGCGGTCATAGAGCGGGGCATCTTCGGCCAGTGGGCCCAGCGGGATGTCGCAAACCGTCTCACCCTGCCAGGTCAGGACCATGTGCCCGGTGTCGGTCACTTCGCCGATCACGGCAAAGTCCAGTTCCCACTTCTTAAAGATTGCCTCGGCCATCGGCTCCTTGCCGGGCTTCAGCACCATGAGCATGCGCTCCTGGCTTTCGCTCAGCATCATTTCATAGGGCGTCATGCCCTCTTCGCGGCATGGCACCTTGTCCATGTCGAGAATGATCCCGGCCTTGCCGTTGGTCGCCATTTCGACCGAGCTGGACGTCAGCCCCGCCGCGCCCATGTCCTGGATCGCGACGATCGCGTCGGTTGCCATCAGTTCAAGGCAGGCTTCGATCAGGAGCTTTTCGGTGAAGGGATCGCCCACCTGCACGGTCGGGCGCTTTTCCTCGCTCTTTTCGTCAAAGTCGGCGCTGGCCATGGTCGCGCCGTGGATTCCGTCGCGGCCCGTCTTGGAACCGACATAGACGATCGGATTGCCGATCCCGGTGGCGGCCGAATAAAAGATCTTGTCGGTATCGGCCACGCCCACGGTCATCGCGTTGACCAGGATGTTGCCGTCATAGGCCTTGTGGAAGTTGGTCTCTCCACCCACGGTCGGCACGCCGACGCAGTTGCCATAGCCGCCGATGCCCGCGACCACGCCCTTGACCAGGCTCTTCATCTTCGGATGGTCCGGCCGGCCAAAGCGCAGGGCGTTCATGTTAGCCACCGGCCGCGCGCCCATGGTGAACACGTCGCGCAGGATGCCGCCAACCCCGGTCGCGGCGCCCTGATAGGGCTCGATATAGCTGGGGTGGTTGTGGCTCTCCATCTTGAAGATGGCGGCCTGGCCATCACCGATGTCGATCACCCCGGCGTTTTCGCCCGGGCCGCAGATTACCCAGGGGGCTTCGGTCGGCAACTTTTTCAGGTGGATGCGGCTCGATTTGTATGAGCAGTGCTCAGACCACATGACCGAAAAGATGCCCAGCTCGACCAGGTTCGGTTCGCGCCCCAGAGCGTGCAGCACGCGCTGATATTCATCCTCGGAAAGCCCGTGCTGGGCGACGACATCGGGAGTGATTTCGGCCATTGGCGGCCCTTAGCGAGCCGGACCTGCGAAGGCGAGTCCGTTCAGGCCTTCGCGCGTTCGGTTTTCCCCATCCACCAGGCCAGGATTGTCGCAAGGCCATAGGCGAAGAAGGCCAGCAGGCTCGTCCCGGCGGTAACTTCTGGCTCGACCGGGCCAAACCAGTTGATTGCTTGCAGTGCGAGCAGGGCGATGGCCAAGGCGATCACCGGCAAACGGGCAGGTTGCAGAGCCTTGGTGTACCACCACAGTGCCGCCAGCGTGATCCCCACTTCCAGCGGCATCTCGATCGCCGGATGGTTCCACAGTCCGAAGCCCAGTTTGGGCGGGCTCCCCGCCAAAGTGAGGTCCGGCACGTGGACCAGCAAGTCCAGCAGCCAGTGTGACAGCACGACTGCTCCGGCGATTAGTGCCGCCACGCGGTCCTTGCTCGCCAACCAGACCAGCGCCGCGAACACCGCCGCGAAGCCCGCAGCGCCCAGCAGGCTGTGGGTGAAGGGCATGTGGTACAGGTCCATCGGGTTCATCATGCTGATCCCGGCGGAAAAGCGCATATGCTCCACCCCAACCAGCAGCAGGCCGAAGAAGGCCCAGTCCACCAGTTGCGCAGCGACAAACAAGGCGCCGATCTTGGGCGCGCGCTTGCTGGCCGCCGCTGCGGCGAGGGCCGGGGCGTAGTGACCGATGAACATGCTTTCCCCCCTTCCGTTGAACCCTTATTGCGAAGCGAGCTTCTGCACCGCGAAGACGGCAATACCACTGGCCAGCGCGGTTGCTGCTGCCCCCCAGGCAATGTCGATCAGCGTCATCTGTGTGGACCAGACCTTCAGCGTCGCCTGATTGGTCAGGTCATAGGTTGCATAGCAAATCGCCCCGAACAGCGCGCCGTTAAGCACGCCATAGGGCACGCCCTGCGCCAAGCCGGGGCGGACTGCGAACCAGACCATCCCGGCGATATAGAGCGCATAGAACACCAGCGCCGGCACCATGCGGAACGAATCTGCCAGCAGTTCGCCAATCAGCGGGCGGTAGAGGTTCGGTGCGGCCCAGCGCAGCCACAGCGCGTCCAGCACGCCAAAGGCCACGGCGGCGGTAACGTAAGCGGTAATCCACTGCATCGTAAGTCTCCCTTGCCGATCAACTTGACCGGCGCGGCGGGCGCGGTCAATGCTGCGCCGTGATGAGTGAAGACAATTCCGATATCGCCAGCCTGAGCTTTGAGGACGCGCTACGCGCGCTTGAAGACATCGTGCGCAAGCTGGAGGGCGGGGAAGTGCCGCTCGACAGCTCGATCGCCCTTTATGAGCGTGGCGAGAAGCTGCGTCAGCACTGCCAGGCGCGGCTTGATGCCGCCCAACTGAAGATCGAGCAGATCATTGCCGGGGCAGACGGACAAGCTGCCGCGACCAGGCCGTTCGATCCCGAATCCGGCCGCTGAGACGGTGACCAAGGCGACGCCCCTGCTGGCTCAGGCCATCCAGGACATTGGCAACGATGTCGCTGCCCTGTTTGACATCCTGCTGCCCGTGCCCGGGGATCCGCGCGCCCGCCTGGTCGAAGCGATGCGCTATGCCCTGCTGGGCGGCGGCAAGCGGCTGCGTCCCCTGCTGGTGACGGCCACCGCCGCGCTTTACGGGGCTGATCGCTCAGCAGCGCTGCGTGTTGGCTGTGCGATCGAGGCGATCCACGTTTACTCGCTGGTCCACGATGACCTGCCGTGCATGGACAACGATGCCATGCGGCACGGCAAGCCGACCACGCATCTGGCCTTTGACGAGGCGACAGCCGTTCTGGCCGGTGATGCGCTGCATGATTTTGCCTTTGAGATTCTGGCCGATCCGGCAACCAGCGGTGATCCGTTTGTGCGTGCCGAACTGATCCAGGTGCTCGCCACCTCGAGCGGGTGGAACGGGATGGCGGGCGGGCAGATGATGGATATCGTCGCCGAAACGACGACCTTTGACCTGCACACGATCACCAGGCTCCAGCAATTGAAGACGGGCGCCTTGCTGGGTGCTTCGGTGGAATTGGGGGCGGCGCTGGCCAAGGTTCCGGTCGAAGGCCGCACCCACTTGCGCGCCTATGCCCGCGATATCGGCCTCGCCTTCCAGATTGCCGATGACCTGCTTGATCACGAAGGGGATGCGGAAAAGGCCGGGAAAGCCGTGGGCAAGGATGCCGCTGCGGGCAAGGCGACCTTCGTCTCGCTGTTGGGGCCGGAACGCGCCCGCGAACAGGCGCGCATGCTAGTTGATCAGGCCATTGCGCACCTTGGACCGCATGGGGCAGAAGCAGACCTGCTGCGCGATCTCGCGCGGTTCATTGTGGAAAGGGACCACTGATGGAACGGGTTGGGGTTTATCCGGGGACGTTCGATCCGATCACCTTGGGCCACATGGACATCATCGCCCGGGGAGCCAAGCTGGTCGACCGGCTGATCATTGGCGTGACGACCAACATCGCCAAATCGCCGATGTTTTCTGATGCTGAGCGGATGGCGATGGTCAAGCGCGAGGTGGCGAACCT
>JBEGJL010000276.1:0-5341 GCA_041184605.1 Pseudomonadota bacterium | reverse complement strand
ATCCATGTCTGCTGCCCTGCCCTTCACCCACGTGCCCCACCCCGCCCCGACGGCGGACGCGGTACGTGCGGGGCTGGTAGCCGATCCTGGCTTCGGCAAGATCTTTTCCGATCACATGGTGACGATTGACTGGACCGAAGGCCAGGGCTGGCATTCGGCCACGCTGGGCCCGCGCCAGCCGATCCCGCTCGATCCGGCGGCATCGGTGCTGCACTATGCGCAGGAAATCTTCGAAGGGCTGAAGGCCTATCGGCTGGCTGACGGCACGATGGCGCTATTCCGGCCCGAGGCGAATGCCCGGCGGTTCAATGCCTCTGCCCAGCGGCTCGCCATGCCGGAGCTGCCGGAAGACCTGTTTATCGAAGCGATCCGCCAACTGGTGGCGGTTGATGCCAACTGGTTCCCGGAGGTCGAAGGCGGTTCGCTATACCTGCGCCCCTTCATGATCGCGACCGAGGCCTTCCTGGGCGTGCGCCCGGCCAAGGAATACAAGTTCATCGTCATCGCCAGCCCGGCCGGCAACTATTTCAAGTCTGGCGCTCCCGCGGTTTCGATCTGGGTTTCGGATTACACCCGCGCTGCCCCCGGTGGGACCGGCGCGGCCAAGTGCGGTGGCAACTATGCCGCCAGCCTGGTCCCCACGGCAGAGGCCTTTGCCAAGGGGCACGACCAGGTGCTGTTCCTGGATGCTGCCGAGCACAAGTGGATCGAGGAACTGGGCGGCATGAACCTGTTCTTCGTGATGGCCGATGGCCGCATAAATACGCCGCCGCTGACCGGCACGATCCTGCCCGGGGTGACCCGCAACAGCCTGTTGCAGCTGGCTGCCGAAGAAGGGCTAAAGGTTTCTGAAGAACCCTATAGCCTGGACCAGTGGCGCGCTGATGCTGCATCGGGCGCGCTGCTGGAAGCCTTTGCCTGCGGCACGGCGGCAGTGGTTACCCCGGTTGGCAAGGTGGCAGGGCGCGATGGTGAGTTTACCATTGGCTCGGGCGGGCCGGGACAGATCACGCAGAAGCTGCGCAGCCGACTGGTCGCAATCCAGCGCGGCGAAGCGCCGGATCCGAACGGCTGGGTGCTGAAGCTCTAACCCCGGACCAACGGACCGTATTGCCTTGAGGGGCAATCGCCCCCATCTGCACGCCATGCAGTTTTCGCGCCGCGGCTTTCTGGCCGCCTCTGGAACCGGCCTTGCCCTCTCCCCGCTGCCCGCCTGGGCGCAGGGGCACGGAATGGCGCATGGCGGAAACCACCGCATACCCAAGGGGCCGCTGATCCCGCCCGGCTTTGGCGTGCTAACGGGCAAGGACATCGACCTGACCGTGGCCGATGGCCTGCGCGAAGTCGCGGGGCGCCGCGGCCTTGGCGTGGCCGTCAACGGGACGGTTCCCGGGCCCCTGCTGCGCCTGAAGGAAGGCGATGAGGTGACCCTGCGGGTGACCAACCGCCTGCATCAGGACACCTCGATCCACTGGCACGGGCTGTTGCTGCCCTTCCAGTTCGACGGGGTGCCGGGCGTCAGCTTTCCGGGCATCAAGCCGGGCGAGACTTTCACTTACAAGTTCCCGCTGCGCCAGTCGGGCACCTACTGGTATCACAGCCATTCGGGCTTGCAGGAGCAGTCAGGCCACTATGGCCCGCTGATCATCGACCCGGCCGAGCCCGATCCGATCCATTCCGACCGCGAATTCGTGCTGCTGCTGAGCGAATTCACGGCGATGGACCCCCACAAGATCTTTGACCGGCTGCGCACGGGCGAAGGCTATTTTAACCGCCAGAAGACCACCTGGACCGACGATTACCCGCTGAGCGGGGCGGAGCGGCGGATGTGGGCGCAGATGCGCATGCCACCCACCGACATCGCCGATGTCAGCGCGCCGACCTATACCTACCTCGCCAATGGTCTCCCGGCCTTGCAGGCGCCGGAGTTCCTGTTCCGACGGGGCGAACGGGTGCGGCTGCGGCTGATCAACGGATCGGCCATGACCTTTTTCAACGTCCGTATCCCGGGCTGCAAGCTGACGGTCGTGGCCGCTGATGGCCAGACGGTGAAGCCGGTGACCGTTGAGGAACTGCAAATCGCCACCGCCGAAACCTATGACCTGATCGTCGAACCGGACGGTAATGCCTTTGCGATTGTCTGCGAGGCGATGGACCGGTCGGGCATGGCGCTGGCAGTGCTCACCACCACGCCCGGCCTGCGCCCCGCCGTGCCGCCGCTGCGCAAGGCACCACTGCTGACCATGGCCGACATGGGCATGAACCATGGCACCGGTGGGCACGATCACGGCAGCGGCTCGATGAGCATGGATGGCATGCCGATGCGCGATGTCAGCCTGTTACCGCCCGACGTGAAGATTGGCCCGGGGATCGACATGGTCTCAATGGCCCCGGCAGACAAAATGGGCGAGCCGGGTCTGGGCCTGCGCGATGTCGATCACCGCGTGCTGACCTATCGTGACCTTTCCGCGCTCACCCCCAACAAGGACACGCGCGAGCCAAGTCGGCTGCTCGAACTGCACCTGACCGGCAACATGGAACGCTACATGTGGTCGTTCGATGGCCAGATGTTCAGCGCCGTCAGCGATGTGCCGATCCGCTTTGCCTGGAACGAACGCGTGCGGGTCAAGCTGGTCAACAATACGATGATGGCCCACCCGATCCACCTGCACGGGATGTTCTTCGAACTGGTCAACGGCCAGAGCCCGGCGCATCAGCCGCGCAAGAACGTGGTCATCGTCCAGCCCGGCGCCAGCGCCACCTTTGACCTGACGGCCAATGAGCCGGGCGACTGGGCCTTCCACTGCCACCTGCTGTACCACATGCACGGCGGGATGATGCAGATCGTTACCGTAGCCGGGCCGGAGGGCGCGAAGTGAGGCGCCTGGTTATCCTGAGCGCGCTGCTGGCTACCCCGGCCTGGGCGCAAAGCCACCAAGGCCATGATGCCCACGCCGGGCACCAGATGCCGCAGCCGACCGGCGAGCCGCAGCCAGAGCCAGTCGATCCCTCTCCCGGCCCGACGATGGAATTGCCGCCGCCGGACGAAGCCGGCGCGGGCCCGCCGCGCGCGGCCGATGCCATTTGGGGAGCCGAAGCAATGGCCCCTTCGCGTGCCGCGCTGAAGCAGGAGCATGGCAGCACTGTCACAACGTGGTTCCAGGCCGATCGCCTCGAGTATCAGGCGCGGCAGGGGCATGATGGCCTGCTGTGGGATGTACAGGGCTATTACGGTAATCCGACCAGCAAGCTCTGGCTCAAAAGCGAAGGCGAAGCGGCGCTGGGCGAGGAAGTGGACGATGCCGAGGTCCAGGCGTTGTGGTCCAAGGCCGTCGCCCCGTTCTGGGATCTTCAGCTTGGCGTAAGGCAGGATCTGGCAGGGCAGACGGATACCCATGCCGTGCTGGGCGTTCAGGGCCTTGCGCCCTATCTGTTCGAAGTTGATGCGGCGCTGTTCCTGTCACAGCGCGGTGACCTGACCGCGCGGATCGAGGCGGAAATGGACCAGCGGATCACGCAGAAGCTGATCCTGCAACCGCGGGTCGAACTGAACCTTGCCGCGCAGGACATCCCGGCGCGCAAGATTGGTGCCGGGATCGACAGGATCGAGGCCGGACTGCGGCTGCGCTATGAAATTGTGCCCGAGTTCGCCCCTTATGTGGGGATCGAACAGGGCTGGAAACTGGGCGACAGCGCCCGCTTTGCCCGCCTGGCGGGCGAAAAGCCGCACGTGACCAGCGTGGTCATGGGCGTGCGGTTCTGGTTCTAGATTTCAAAGGAGCATCCCATGTCGTTTCGCCTCCCCACGCTGCTTGCGGCCGCTGCACTGACCCTGTCTGCCCCGGCGCTGGCCCATGTGAAGATTGCCAGCGCCAGCCCGGCCGAGGGCAGCACGGCCAATGCACCGAAGTCGGTCGTGCTCAACTTTTCCGATAGCCTGATCCCGGCCAAGACCGGGGCCCAGCTGATCATGACGGCCATGCCCGGCCACGCCAATCATGGCGAGATGCCGATCAAGAACTTCGTACCGGCCTGGTCGAACGGCAACAGGACGCTGACGCTCAACCTGCGCCAGCCGCTGCGCACCGGCACCTATGAGGCGCGGTGGCAGTCGACTGGCGCTGATGGTCACAAGATGGCCGGCAAGCTGACCTTTAAGGTCCGCTAGCCAACACCCTTCCCGAAATACCCGCTCATCCTAAGCCGTTCGTCCTGAGCCTGTCGAAGGACCGTACTTTTCTTGGCAGGCGAAGCGCGAGCCGTCAGAAACAAAAGCAGTCCTTCGACAAGCTCAGGACGAGCGGAGATTGGGTTCACCGCACAGCGTCAGGCGGGCATCAAGTAACCGGGCGCCCGCAGAGCACTTCGGCGATCTGCACGGCGTTGAGCGCGGCACCCTTGCGCAGGTTGTCGCCCACCACGAACAGCGCGAGGCCGTGTTCAACCGAGCGATCGGGGCGGACGCGGCCGACCAGCACCGGGTCGATCCCGGTGGCAGCGAGCGAATCCGGCGCGGCCGTCACGACCACGCCCGGTGCGGCTTCGAGCAGTTCGAGCGCGCGGGCGGCCGAGATCGGGCGTTCAAACTCGGCATTGACCGAGATGCCGTGGCCGGTGAAGACCGGCACGCGCACGCAGGTGCCCGAAACCGGCAGGCCCGGAATGTTCAGGATCTTGCGGCTCTCATCGCGCAGCTTGAGCTCTTCCTCGGTATAGTCGTCCTCGCCCAGCACATAGTTGAGCGGGGCAATGTTGTGCGCGATCGGGGCGGCCCACTTTTCCGCCGCAGGCAGGAAATCGGCATGGCCATTGCGTGCGAGTTCGGCCGCGCGATCACCGACATGGGCCAGCTGCTTGGCCAGAATATCAATCCCGGCAACGCCCGCGCCGGATACGGCCTGATAGGTTGAGGCGACGAGGCGCTTCAGCCCCGCTTCGTCATGCAAGGGCTTGAGCGCCGGCATGACGGCCATGGTGGTGCAGTTCGGGTTGGCAACAATGCCCTTGGGGATCGAAGCCAGCGCATCGGGGTTCACTTCAGCCACGACCAGCGGCACGTCCGGATCCGAACGCCAGGCCGAGCTGTTGTCGATCACGATCGCTCCGGCTGCGGCAGCCTTGGGTGCCAGGGCCTTCGAGGTGGAGCCACCGGCCGAGAAGAACACCACGTCGAGGCCGGAGAAGTCCGCCGTTTCGGCGTCTTCGACCGTCACCGCCGTGCCGTTGAAATCCACCTGCTTACCGGCCGAGCGGGCCGAGGCGAACAGCCGCAGCGTGCCGACCGGGAAGTTCCGTTCCGCCAGCAGTTCACGCATCATCGAGCCGACCAGGCCGGTTGCAC
>JBEGJL010000275.1:0-5906 GCA_041184605.1 Pseudomonadota bacterium | reverse complement strand
ACCCACCGCCTCAACAATCCCGGCGGCTTCGTGGCCCGGTACGGCCGGCAGCGCGTGGGGATAGTTGCCTTCGATAAAGTGCAGGTCGGAATGGCACAGGCCGCAGGCCGCGGTGCGGATCAGCACTTCGTGCGGCCCCGGCTTGCTGATCGACAGCTCCTCGATCTCAAGCGGCTGGTTGGGTGCAACGAGGACTGCGGCTTTCATGGCATTCTCCAAATCCCCTCCATTTGCGGAAGGGCTCAGTTGGGTAGGCGCCCCTCCCACGCGGGGAGGGGCAGGCAGGCTTAGCGGGCGACTCCCAGATCGCCCGAGCTGAACGAACCGTCCGCCTTGGCATTGGCCGAGTGGCGAGCAAATTCGATCCGGGCAATGGCGCGGGCGTGGACTTCGTCCGGACCGTCGGCCAGGCGCAGGGTGCGCTGGTGGGCCCAGGCCGAGGCCAGCCCGAAGTCGTCCGAAACACCGCCGCCGCCGTGGGCCTGGATTGCATCGTCGATGATGCGCAGCGCCATGTTCGGGGCCTGAACCTTGATCATGGCGATTTCCAGCGCGGCGGCCTTGTTGCCAACCTTGTCCATCATGTCCGCCGCCTTGAGGCAGAGCAGGCGGGTCATTTCAATGTCGATCCGGGCCTGGGCAATGCGCTGCTCCCAGATCGAGTGTTCGGCCACGGTCTTGCCAAAGGCGACGCGCGACTGGAGCCGCTTGGCCATCTTGGCAATTGCTTCTTCGGCCACGCCGATGGTGCGCATGCAGTGGTGGATGCGGCCCGGCCCAAGGCGGCCCTGGGCGATTTCAAACCCGCGGCCTTCGCCCAGCAGCATGTTGCTGACGGGAATGCGGACATCCTTCATCACCACTTCCATGTGGCCATGCGGTGCATCGTCATAGCCGAACACCGGCAGGTGACGGATCACCTCGACGCCCGGGCGGTCGAGTTCCATCAGGACCATCGACTGCTGCTGGTGGCGCTTGGCTTCGAAGTCGGTCTTGCCCATGACGATCGCGATCTTGCAGCGCGGATCACCCAGGCCCGATGACCACCACTTGCGGCCGTCGATGACATATTCGTCACCTTCGCGGCGGATCGAGGTTTCAATATTGGTCGCGTCCGACGAGGCAACTGCCGGCTCAGTCATCAGGAAGGCCGAACGGATTTCACCGTTCATCAGCGGCTTCAGCCACTTTTCCTTCTGCTCCAGGGTGCCATAGCGGTGCAGCACTTCCATGTTGCCGGTGTCGGGCGCAGAGCAGTTGAACACTTCGCTCGACCAGCCGATGCGGCCCATTTCCTCGGCGCACATGGCGTATTCGAGGTTGGTCAGACCGGGGCCTTCGAATTCGAAGGTTTCGTCGACATGGTGATGGCCCGAATTGCGCGGCGGCATGAACAGGTTCCAGATCCCCTGCGCCTTGGCGCGGGCCTTTTCCTCTTCAACCACCTGCAGGACCTTCCAGCGCTCACCGCTCTTGTCCTCGGCCTTGTAGTCGTCGTTGCGCGGGCGGACGTGGTTCTCGATGAACTGGCGCACGCGATCGCGCCAATAGCGTTGCCGTTCGGTGGGTTCGAAATCCATGTGGCGTCCTTTCCTGCCAATCTTCGAGTCTGTTTACGCTTCATCTGTGGCAGAGCCTGAAGGCGCCGCCAAGGGTATTTAATCGTCCGGTTAAGCCATTTGCTAGGGGTGCATCCCCTCAGCATCGGGATTTGTCCGGGCTGCGGCCAGCGCCGCGAGCCGGGCCTCGTGATCGGCCCGCGTGATCGGGAAGCGCCGGATCACCAGGGCAATCGCGATTGCGAACAGGGCAACTACGGCCGCATAGGCCAGTGACAGCGTATTGACCGTATCCATCGCCACAGCGCCCGGCTTGGCCCGCTCTGGCAGGCCGGATAGCGCCAGCAGCTGTCCAGTCATGAAGATGCCAAGGCCCGTGGCGCATTTGGCCATGAACATGTTGCCAGCGAAAAAGGCGCCCTCGCTGCGCCGTCCGGTCTGTTCTTCCGATGCTTCCACCACGTCGGCCACCATCGCGCTGGCCGAGATCATCGCGGCCACGCTGAACACGTTGGAACAGAAGAACAGCGCAAACAGCGGATAGGTCGATTGCGGCGTGCCTTCCGCGGGCCAGTATCCGCCCGCGCGCAGCAGAAATGGTGCGATCCAGAAAGCCGCGCCGACAACCGCGGTGATCACGGCCGTGTCCCGCTTGCCCCAATGGGCGTGCAGCCGCGGGAGCAGCACAAAGCAGGCGACTACGCTGGCAAAGAGCACCCATGGGTAAAGCATCAGGTCCGTCGGCGTGAAGCGCCAGATAAACAGGTAAAGGTAGTTGCTGATCGAAAAGGTGATCCCCTGGCTGGTATAGGCCAGCCCGCCGCCCAGCAGCAGGATCAGGAAGGCGCGGTGCGAGAAGCTTTCCCGCAATTCGGCAAAGGCCGTGCCCAGGCTGAACTTCGACTGGACCCGCGCCGGATAGCCGCTCACCACCTTGTGTTGGGCCAAGGCCGAAACCAGCACGGCCCCGGTCATCAGGATCGCCCCGGTCAGGCCATAGGCACGATAGCCTTCCGGCTTCAGCAGTCCGTCGGCCAGGAACACGTTGTAAGCCAGGAACATCACCAACAGTCCGCCGCCCCAGCCAAACAGGAAGCGATAGCGCATCAGCCGGCTGCGTTCGTCATAGTCGCGGGTCAATTCGGGGACCAGTGCGACTGACGGTACCTCACAGCAGGAAACCAGCGCGCGGATCGCAACGACCAGCCCGACCAACCCCCAGAATGTGGGTTGCGCCGTTTCAGCCCACAGCAGGTACCAGGTAATCCCCAACGGGACGGGTGCCAGGTACAGCCAGGGCAACCGGCGGCCCCAGCTGCTGTGGGTACGGTCGGACAGGTAGCCGATCACCGGATCGATCACCCCGTCGATCACCAGCGCCAGCATCAGCGCCAGGCTGACCAGCGTGGCGTTCATGCCCAGCACCTGATTGTAATACAGCAACAGGAAGGTCGCGAGCCCGTTGTCCTTCACGCCATAGGCGATCGAGCCGAGCCCGTGAAAGATCGCGAGGCGCGTCGGAACGCGGCCCTCGATCGGGCTCACTGCTTGGCTTCCAGGAACTGTTGGATCGTATCAAACAGGCCGGGCGCTTCGGGATCCCAGGAATGGCGCGGGCCAACCGTGATGCCGCCATCGACGATCATGGAGGCCCCGGTCATGAAACTGCCCGCCTCGCTCGCCAGAAACGCTACGGCCTCGGCAATATCGCGCGGCTGGCCGCCGCGCGCCACCGGCTGGGCGTGGCTCGACATCTGGGCGATCATCGCATTGACCGTCGCCTTGTCGGCCTCACCCACTTCAAGGCTGGCGGAGAAGATGTTGGTGTTGATGAAGCCCGGCTGCACCGCGTTCACCCGGATGCCGTACTGCGCCAGGTCGGTCGCCGCGCACTTGGTCAGGTGGAGCACGCCGGCCTTGGCCACGGCATAGGCGGTGGGCGAATAGCCCGGGCCGACCGCGGCAACCGAGCTGGTGTTGATGATCGCCGCCCCCGGCCGCCCCTTCATGTAGGGTGCGGCATAGCGGATCCCCATCGCGACCGAGCGCAGCAGCAGGTGGAAAGTCCGGTCCCAGCCGTCGGCATCAATTTCATCGATCGGTTCGCGCGCGCCGCCGGCACCGGCATTGTTGAACACCACGTCGATCCCGCCAGCGGCACCGGCTTGATCCATCAGCGCCCTGATCTGGGCCACGTCGCACACGTCGCAGGCAACCGGCACGATATCGGGCAGCTCGGCAGCCAGCGACTGGACCCCGGTCAGATCGAGATCGGCGGCAAAAACCTTCGCGCCCTCCTTGGCGAATAGCCTGGCCGTTTCGCGGCCAATCCCTGACGCTGCACCGGTGATGACGGCAATCTTTCCTGCGAAGCGCATATCCTCTGGTCCCTCTATCTGTTTGCCGCCAGCTTAGGGCCGAGCGGCGCTCGGTCAACGGTGATCAGCTTTCCCTTACGGCAACCGTGCCTTCCGCTGGGACCCGCCAAAGCGGCAGAAATGCGCCCTTGCGAAAGCGGGCCGACTCGCTTTAACCTCTCGATTAAGAGAGGAGTCTGCCACATGTCTGACCTTGATGGCTTCCGGGCCGAAATCCGCGCCTGGCTTGAAGAAAACTGCCCTGCCGAGATGCGTGAGCCTGCCCGCGGCGATGACGACATCTGCTGGGGTGGCCGCAAGTTCCAGTTCAAGAACGAGGCGCAGAAGCTGTGGCTCGAACGCTGTGCGGCCAAGGGCTATACCGTGCCCGATTGGCCCAAGCCCTATGGCGGCGCGGGGATGAGCCCGGCCGAAGCCAAGATCTGGCGTGAGGAAATGAACCGCATCGGCGCCCGCCCGCCGCTGTCCAGCTTCGGGATCTGGATGCTTGGTCCGGCCCTGCTGAAATTCGGCACCGAAGAGCAGAAGGTGCATTACCTGAACCAGATCGCCCGCGGCGAAATCCGCTGGTGCCAGGGCTATTCGGAACCGGGTTCGGGCTCTGACCTCGTCTCCTTGCAGACCTATGGCGAGGACAAGGGCGATCACTGGGTCGTCAACGGCCAGAAGATCTGGACGTCTTATGCCAACAAGGCGGACTGGATCTTCTGCCTGGTCCGCACTGACAAGACCAACAAGTATCAGGGCATCTCGTTCCTGCTGTTCGACATGGAAAGCCCGGGCGTCAGCACCAAGCCGATCCTGCTGATCAGCGGGAGCTCGCCGTTCTGCGAAACCTTCTTTGACAATGTGAAGGTGCCCAAGCACCAGATCGTGGGCGAATTGAACCGCGGCTGGGACGTGGCGAAGTATCTGCTCGGCCATGAGCGCGAGATGATCTCGGGCGCGGGCGGCAACGACCGGCTCAACACGATCGGCGCCTTCGCCAAGCGCAATGGCCTGGAAGATCCGCTGCTGCGTGCCGAGCTGGCGATGTTCGATGTCGATGCGCTGGCCTTCAGCGCGATGGGCGAAAAGTTCCTCGACGAGATCAAGGTTGGCAAGGCCCACCCGGCTCAGCCTAACATGATGAAGTATGCCGGGACTGAACTGAACAAGCGCCGTCACGAACTGCTGATGGCCGCCGGCGGCTCGGCCGCGCTGGAATGGGACAGCGAAGCGTCGGGCGGTGGCTCAAAGGCCCGCAACTGGCTGCGCACCAAGGCCAATTCGATCGAAGGCGGCACCAGCGAAGTCATGCTGAACGTCATTTCCAAACGCATTCTCGACCTGCCGGGAGCCTGAACCATGGCGCTGTATCATACTGAAGACCAGGCCATGCTGGCCGACACCGCGCGCCAGTTCATGGGCGAGGAAGGCACCATCGCCAAGCAGCTGCGCCATTGGCGCGACAAGGGATGCAAGGACGGCTTCGGTCATGCGCTGTGGAAGCAGTTTGCCGAACTCGGCTTTACCGGCATCCTTGTGGCTGAGGCTGATGGCGGACTCGGCATGGGCAATGTCGAAGCCGGGATCGTGCTTGAGGAAATCGGCCGCAACCTTACGCCCTCGCCGTTCCTGACCAGCTCGGTCATGGCGGCAACGGCGATTGGTGCGGGTAATGATGAACTGCGCGGCCGCTACCTGCCGGGCCTGCTGGCCGGGGATAGCGTCTTTGCCGTCGCAATCGATGAAGGCCCGAAACATCGGCCCGAACGGATTGCCACCCGCGCCGAACGCGCCGGTAATGGCTTCAAGCTGACCGGCAAGAAGGCCTTCGTGGTCCACGGCGGCAGCGCCGATATGCTGGTCGTCGCCGCCCGTACCGCTGGTGCCGATGATGACCAGGACGGGATCACCCTGTTCGCCGTGCCCAAGGACGCCGCCGGGCTCAGCCAGGATGCGGTGCGGCTGGTCGACAGTTCGATGG
>JBEGJL010000274.1:0-8635 GCA_041184605.1 Pseudomonadota bacterium | reverse complement strand
GGCCACACGTGCACCCCGTTCAACCGGACGCACGGCGAGCCGGCCGGAAACCGGCGCGGCGACATAAATTGTCTCCGCCTCAACATAGCCGAGCCACTTTTCGCTTTCAGGTGCAGGCCAGTTCAACCAGGCAGCGCCACCCGCCACGGCAATTAGCGCGGCGCCAATTGCAGGCTTGGGAATGGATGTCATCAGCCTTGCTCCCCCCTGGTCAGCAGGCCGGCCAGGATCGTGTCGGCATGTGCCTGGGCCAGCCGGAGCGGATCGATGGGTTCAGCGCCAACCGGTTCAAATACCACCCGCCACAGCGCCGCAAAAATAGCCCCGCCGGCAATGGTCCGACAGGCCAGTTCCGGATCGGCGCAAGCGAATTCCCCGCGGGCAACGCCATGCCGGATCAACGCAGTCATCAAATCCAGCACCCGCCGGATCACCTCGTCATGATAGAACCGCGCAAGCTCGGGAAAATTGGCGCCCTCGCCAATGATGACACGCGGCACAAAGGCAAATTCCGGCGCGGTCAGCCGCTGGAACGCAAGGGGCAAGAACTGGCGCAACAGGTCTTGCGCGGCATGATCGCCAAATTCGGTCGGCAACAGTTCGGGCAGAGTGCGCTCGATCAAATCGCGCACCGCCTCTTCAAAGATTGCCTCTTTTGATGGAAACCGGAGGTAAAGCGCGGCCTTGGAGATACCCCCGGACCGCGCAATATCCTCCATCCGGGTTGCCGCAAAGCCGCGCGCGTTGAACTCAGCCCTGGCCAGGGCGAGCAACGCATCGCGATCGATTGGGGCAGACGGTCGAGCCATAAGCAATTAATAACTGACTGGTCAGTTATTTTCAATGCCAAAAGCGCAGGCGAACCGGCCGCGTTGAAAATGGCCGATCGCAGGATCACAGAGTACGCAAATCCAGGGGGAGCGCATTTGTTGAAGCAGCCCAGAAGTGGGTGATAGGATACGCTGGCAAGAACGCGGAAATTGCAGAGTTTCCCAAAAATCTTGAGTGCTGGGAGCAATTTCGACGCCGGTTTCCTTCGGCAGATGGCGGAGAGGGTGGGATTCGAATTTCCATAAAATCATGAGATTTTGGGCGGCTTGCTCATCGCAATTCCCTGCCGGTGCCCCTGCCAATGCCCCCGCCTGGATACGTCTTCCACGAGGCCGCCAATGTCATTGCGAACAGCCCTAGATGTGTAGTGCTTTGCCAAGTGAGGCAAGAACGCTCTCGTGGATCGATTCGGTCAAAGTGGGATGCGGGAAAATTGTCTCGGTCAGCTGCGTCTGAGTCAGCCCGGCGGTCTGGCCTAGACTCAATCCTGCAATCAGCTCCGTAACATCTGGCCCTATAAGGTGCGCGCCGACCAGCTGACCGGTTTCGCGATCGAGGATCGTCTTCACGAATCCACTGGCTTCCCCAATTGCAATGGCCTTGCCATTGGCGAGGAAGGGGAAGCGTCCGACCGTCACTGCTCGGCCTTGCAGGGCGGCCTGGGCTTCGGTTATACCGATCGAAGCGACCTGTGGCCGGGAATAGGTGCAGTTGGGAATATTCGCGCTGTTTAGTGGCTCAGGCTGCAAACCCGCGATGGCCTCCGCGCAGATAACGCCTTGATGCATGGCCTTGTGAGCGAGGCATGGGGGGCCAGCAATATCGCCAATGGCATAGATGCCATTTTCGCTGGTCCGGCCAAAACCATCAACATTGAGAAACCCGTCGGTGCTTGCAATGCCAACGGTCTCAAGTCCAATCCCCTCGCAATTGCCCAGCACACCGACAGCAATGACCGCGTGGCTGAACTGGCCGGAGGTTTCCTCGCCTTTGGCATCCTTGAATGAGGCCGCCAGTCCCGCTGGCGTGTATTCGATGCCTGTAACGCTGGTCGCCGGCCTGCATTCGATCCCGCGTTTGGCCAATTCCCTGACCATGAGGCGGCTGACTTCCCGATCCTCATTTGGCAGCACTTGGTCCTGCATCTCTACAATGGAGACCTTTACACCGAGGTCACTGTAGAAACTCGCAAATTCCAGGCCAATCGCTCCCGATCCAACTACCAGTAGATTTGACGGCAGCACTGGCGGTGTCATCGCCGAGCGATAGTTCCAGATCCGTTCACCGTCAGTCGGGGCAAACGGCAAGTCGCGCGGACGGGCTCCCGTAGCAATGATAATGTGCTGAGCTGACAGGGTTACAGGCCCGCTGGCCAGGGCTACTTCAAGGCTCCCCGGCCCAGCCAACTTGCCCGAACCCTCGTAAACCGCGATCTTGTGCTTGCGCATCAGCATGCCGACGCCAGCGTTCAGCTGATCGGCCACCGACCTCGACCTTTCAACGATCCTCGCAAGCTCAAACCCACCAGGCTGAGGCATCAGACCGAATGCCTCCGCCGAGTTGACCAGATGCAGTATTTCGGCAGACCGGAGCAAGGTCTTGGTCGGTATGCAGCCCCAATTGAGGCATACCCCGCCAAGCCGCTCGCGCTCGACTATCGCGACCTTCATGCCAAGCTGTGCAGCGCGGATCGCTGCGACATATCCGCCTGGGCCGGATCCCAGGACAATCAGATCGAATGAGTCGGCCATTTCGCCTCCAGTTGCGCATTCGCCAATGCCGAGCCGGCCAAAATTGCTGGCCTCTTTGGTCGTCGCGAGACAAGTTTCGCCTCGGCGACTTACGGATGCGAACCTCGCCCATCACCTCACTTATCTGCTAGCCCGCTGCCACATTCGGCAGTTGCCGAGCCACCGGATGCAGGTCAGGGTCGCCAAGAAAAGGAGACTTGGAAATGACCGATCACCAGCCCGACACATCATGCAGAACCGGTGGATGCCTGTGCGGCGCGGTGCGCTATGAAACGCAGTGGCCACCGCTGATGCTGGGGGTGTGCCATTGCCGGCACTGTCAGCGCCAGGCTGGGTCGGCCTTTTCGGTGGTGGCCGCCGTGCCTCGCGCCGGATTGACCGCTAATGGCGAACTGACGCTTTATCAGGATGACAGCGATTCAGGCCGCCCGGTCTATCGCAAGTTCTGCGGCAAGTGCGGATCGCCGGTTTTCACCGAGACACCCGATGGCGATGCGCAAGGGATGATCTTCATCAAGGCGGGAACGCTGGATGAGGCGCAGGACCTTAGGCCAACGGTCCACTTCTGGACCAGCAGCGCGCAGGACTGGGTGATCATTCCCGAAGGCGGAACGGTACTGGAGGGGCAATAACTCAGCCGAGTTTGCGCAGCGGCTCCGAGCCATCCCAGCCGACCGAAGCGGCCTTGATCATCGCGAACAGGCCGTCGGTGCCGCTGGCGCTTTGCAGGATCTCGACGATCGTTCCCGGCCCGCCCCCGGTATCGACGTAGAGCACATAGCCGTCATCGCCGACCTTTCCTTCGACCAGTACGCTTGCCCCCGCATCGGTTGCGATTCTGCGGGCTTTCTCGATGTCATCGGTGAGGATGCAGGTATGGTGCAACGCTTCGCCCTCTGCGCCCTTGTAAATGCTCGGTGCATCGTTTTCCTGACGGATCAATTCGATCTGCATATCGCCCCAATAGGCAATCGCCACCGAGAACACGCAGCCATAGGGCTGACCAAGGTATTTGCCGTCACCCAGCACCACATTTTCGAGCATATAGAAGGGCCCGACCCCCATCGTTTCGGTCCAGTGCCGCAGCGCCGCATCGAAGTCCTTGGGCACGAAGGCGAACTGCATCACCGGTCCGATTGCGCTGATACCCATACCGCCTCCTATTCAATGCGACAGCTTGCCGCTGTGCGGGACAATGGCATTATGCAAGTTCGGGACAAACTGGGAGTTTTGTCAGGCCATGGCTGAGAGTGATCCGCAGATTGGCAATGACTGGTCCGCTCGCCGCCGCGAGATGGCGCATGCCGGACTCAAGCGCCTGGTCGATCTGGTTGGTGCCGGTGAGACCGAGCGCGCACCCGGGCCATTGCCGCTTCACAAGGACATCTACATCGATCCGGCGCGGTTCGAAGCTGAGCGCGAGAAGCTGTTCCTTGGCCAGCCGATCGTGGCGGGACTCTCGGGAGACATTCCCAATCCCGGCGACCTGCTGGTGTTCGATGCGGCCGGCCCCTCGCTGATCGTCACGCGCGGCAAGGACGGCATGGTCCGCGCCTTCCGCAACATGTGCACGCACCGCGGCGCCAAACTGGTCGAAGAGAGCGAACCCTATTCTGACCACCGCGCGCGGGTGGTGTGCCCATTCCATGCCTGGACCTATGATTCGGCTGGCAAGCTGGTGGGGCAACCATCGAAGGCTAGCTTTGCTGAGTGTGAGATCGGCGCGCGCAATCTGCTGGAGGTCCCTTGCGCCGAATACCTCGGATTGATCTTAGTTCGACCCGGTGGCGGCGATCCGATCGATGCGGCAGCCCACCTTGGACCCATGGCCGATGTGATCGCCGCGCTTGAGCTGCACCGTGCCCAGCCGGTCAAGAAGGGGATCATGACGGCGGACTCGAACTGGAAGTTTGCGCTCGACACCTACAGCGAGGGCTATCACTTCTCAGCGCTGCACGCCTCGACGATTGGCCAGACCCATTACAACGATGTCGGCGCGGTCGATCGTTATGGCCGCCACCACCGGATCGGTTTCCCTGACAACAGCGTCGGCAAGCTGGTTGGCGTGCCCGAAAGCGACTGGCCGAAGGTCGACTATGGCGGGGTGCACTATCTGTTCCCCAATACCGTGGTTTTCTTCGGATCGGTTACTCCGGGCGCATTCTTCACCCAGGTGTTCCGCCTGTTCCCCGATGGCGTCGGCAAGACCCGATGCCAGTTCGCGGTCTATGCGCCGTTCGGGATCGAATCCGATGAACACACCGCGATGTGCGAAATGGCTTATGACGCCACTGCCGCAGTGGTCCAGACCGAGGACTACCGGGTCGCTTCGCACGGATACGCCAACCTGCTGAGCGCGCCCGAGGGCTACCAGGTGGTGATCGGTTCAAACGAAAACGCGGTGCAATCGGTGCACCGCAATATTGCCGAAGCAATCGGCATGCCGCTTTATTGAGGACTAGCCATGGCCGACATTGAACCCCAGATCGAGCGCCCGGATCGCTGCCCCGGGATCAGCTATACCGACATGCTGGCGCAGGATACGCGGCCCGCGCCCGACTATCTGGTGATGGAATCGAACCAGGAGCTGGGCGACGCTCCGCTTTCGACCGAGCGCTATACCAGTGCGAATTTCAAGGCGCTGGAAGACGAGAAGATGTGGCCCAACGTCTGGCAGTTTGCTGCGCGCGAAGAGGACATGCCGGACCCCGGCGATACAGTGGTTTATGAAATTGGCGACAAGTCATTCCTGCTGATCCGCCAGCAGGACGATTCGGTCCGGGCCTTCTACAATGTCTGCCTGCACCGTGGGCGAAAGCTTAAACTGGAAAGTGGTCGTTCGATCAACTTGCGCTGCCCCTTCCACGGTTTCACCTGGAACAATGACGGCAGCCTTAAGGAAGTGCCCTGCCAGTGGGACTTCAAGCATCTCGAAGGCCAGGACCTCTCGCTGCCCGAGCTCAAGGTCGAACGTTGGCAGGGCTTCATCATGGTCACCGAAAACCAAGACCTTCCTCCGTTCCGCGAATGGATCGGCCCGGGAGTCGAACACTATGACAACTGGCGGCTCGATGAGTGCACGACGGTGGGCTGGGTCGCTCGGGTGGTGCCGGCCAACTGGAAGGCGGTGGCAGAGGCCTTCATGGAGGCCTGGCATACGATCGTTACCCACCCGCAAATACTGCCCTTCACCGCCGATGCCAACACCCGCTACGATCTCTACGGCGATCACATGAACCGGGCGATCACGCCCGCGGGTGCTTTGTCTCCGCATCTCAAGGGCAAGGACCAGTTCTATGTGATCGACAAGCTGGCCGAATTCCTTGGCGGGGATTCGCGGGGGCGCCGCAATGAGACTGACAAGTCCGATCTGAAAGGCTTTTCGCCCGATGATCCGCTCCTGGCACACAAGCTGCTCGCCGAAGCCAATCGCGAGGCATTTGCCGCGATGAATGGCCATGACTATTCGGCGGTCACCGACAGCGAAATGCTCGACAATTTCACCTACAACATCTTCCCCAATTTCGCCCCCTGGGGCGGGTTCGTGCCCAATATCGTTTACCGCTGGCGGCCGTGGGGCGATGCCGACCATTGCCTTATGGAAGTGCGGATCCTGATGCGCGCGCAAAAAGGCGAGAAGCCGGCGCGCGGGGCCGAAATGTTCCTGATTCCCGACGACCAGCCCTTTGCTTTCGCCTCGCACATTATTGGCGAGGCCTTGGCTGGCGTGTTCGATCAGGACATGGACAACCTGCCCTATGTCCAGCAGGGGATGAAAGCTTCGAAGAACAAGCGGCTTGAGCTTGGCCACTACCAGGAAAGCCGGATCCGGCAATTCCACGTGACGATGGACAAGTACCTCTCGGGCGAGTTGCCAAAGAAGGCCTAGGCCGAGGGCAACAACATCCCCGGCATATGCATGATGCCGTTATCGATTACCACGCGCTGGCCCGACATGAAGCGCGAATCCTCGCTGGCGAGGAACAGCGCAGCTGCGGCGACTTCTGCCGGACTGCCCAGCGCGGGATCGTCGATCGCGCCGTCGAGGCCCAAGGAGTCGAAAAAGTCCGCAACCATCGGGGTAACCATTCCGGCGGGGTGCAGCGTGTTGGCGCGCACGCCGTTGGCCTTGAGCTTGCAGTGGTCTGAGATCGCTCGGGTCATCGATTCGATCGCGCCTTTGGCGGTGCAATAGGACACGACATGCCCGGCCCCGCGCAGCGAGGCAACCGAGGCCATGTTGATGATCGAGCCACCGCCCGACTTGACCATCAACGGCAAGGCCACCTGGCAGCCCCACAGCGTGCCATCGACATGGACCCGCATCGTCCGGGCGTGGAGATCCTCCGAAACGGTCTCGATATCGCCGGGTTCCATGATTCCGGCATTGTTGACCAGGATGTCGAGCCCGCCGAACGCGGCCTCCGTCGCGGCGATCGCCTCGGCCCAGGCGGCGCGATTGCCCACGTCCAGCGCCAGGAACGATGCAGCATCGCCCAGGCTCGCGGCGAGCGCTTCGCCGTTCGCCGTGTCGATATCGGTCAGCATCACCCGGCAGCCCTCGCGAACGAAGGTCCGCGCGATTTCCGCGCCGAGTCCCTTGGCCGCACCGGTGACCAGCGCCCGCTTGCCGGAGAGCCGGCCGCTCACAGTTCCACCACGACTTTGTCGATGTTCGCGCCGGTGAACAGCTTGGTGAAAGCCTCGGGGGTGGCTTCAAGGCCGTGGCTTACCTCAAAGGGCAGCCGCAGCTTGCCCTCGGCTTGCCAGCGGGTCAGGATCGGGTTGATCTCGCGTTCACGGGCGTAAAAGTCGGGCGAGAAGAAGCCTTCAATCCGCAGCCGCTTCATCAACACCTGGTCGAACCGGTAGGGCCCCGGCACCGCGCCCTGGGCGATGTAATTGGTGATCAGCCCGCAGACCGCGACCCGCCCGAACACCGCCATGTTGCCCAGCACCGCGTCGAGGATTTCGCCTCCGACATTGTCAAAATAGAGATCGACCCCCTCCGGGCAGAGCCGTGCCAGCTCGGCTTCGACATCGGCGGCCTTGTAATCAATCGCGGCGTCGAAGCCGTAGTCCGCCGTGAGCAAGTCGCACTTGGCCGGCCCGCCGGCAATCCCGATCACCCGGCATCCGGTCAGCTTGGCGATCTGCCCAGCCATGATCCCGGTGCAGCCCGCCGCCGCTGAAACCACAAAGGTCTCACCCGCTTTGGCTGCGCCGGTTTCGATCACGCCGACATAGGCGGTCCAGCCGTTCGCGCCGAAGACTCCGACATATTGCTTGAGGTCGGCATGGGTATCGTCGAGTGTGACGCAATATTCCGCATCGGGCGAGACCAGCGAGTAGTCGGCCCATTGACCATAGCAACGCACCCGGTCGCCCGCGGCAAAGCCCGGATGGCGCGATTGCGCGACGACCCCAAGCACCGTGCCAATCAGCTTTTCGCCCAGCGGTGTACCCGGTTGATAGCTGTCTTCGCGGTCGGTCATGTACATGCGGGTGCCGCTGTCCATCGACAGCACTTTGCTTTCGACAAGGATCTGACCTTCACCCGGGACAGGGACCGGCTCTTCGCGCAGTGCGAAGGCTTCGGCATAGCCATTGCCGACCGGGCGCTTGGCCAGGATCCAATGTCGGTTCTGTGTGGTCATGTCGGTTTCGCCCATCGATGCTGCCCGGTGCCGTCAACGGCCCCGTAGCCGGAGCCAACCATCAACCCGATTTCCTTGCGAAAGGGCACTATCGGTTTTGACTGGCTAGCCGGAGCCAGCCCGCTTGAAGCCCGAAAGGGTGGAAGAAGCACCACCAGGCGCGGCGAGCGCGGCAGTCGCCATGGTCAGGCAATCCTCGATCCGTTCGGCAAATTCATGCGGGGATTTGGTTGCGATGCCATCGTTGTCGCTACGCACAAGCATGGTCACGAACATCAGATAGGCCGCCGCGATCCGATTGACTACCAAACCCGGCGAAAGATCAACGAGCCGCTCCTCGATCGCAGCATTCAGACGTCGCAACGCATCGGTCGAACGGGTGCGGCTGTCCATAGC
>JBEGJL010000273.1:0-2807 GCA_041184605.1 Pseudomonadota bacterium | reverse complement strand
AAGCTATGGCGCGCAGTGCGTCTATGTGACCGATAGCGGCGGGGCGCTCGATATGGACGGCGTGCGCGACCGGTTCGAGGCTTATGACCGCGTTCTGAAGCCCGAAACGCAGCGCGGCATGCACGCGCACCACAACCTGTCGCTTGGCGTGGCCAATTCAATCGTCGCCGCGCAGTGCGGCGCGGTGCGGATTGATGCCAGCCTGACCGGCATGGGCGCAGGCGCAGGCAATGCACCGCTTGAGGTCTTCGTGGCCGCAGCAGACCGCAAGGGTTGGAACCACGGCTGCGACGTCAGCCTGCTGATGGATGCAGCCGAAGACCTGGTCCGCCCCTTGCAGGATCGCCCGGTGCGTGTGGACCGCGAAACACTGAGCCTGGGCTATGCCGGGGTCTATTCAAGCTTCCTGCGCCATGCCGAGAAGGCCAGCGAGACCTATGGGATCGATACCCGTGAAATTCTGCTTGAACTGGGCCGCCGCAAGATGGTCGGTGGGCAGGAAGACATGATTGTCGACGTGGCGCTCGACATGCTGAAGGCGCGGGAGAACTGATACCATGGCCGAGATTTCGCTGCACCGCCCCTATCCGGCCAGCGCGGTTCAGTCGTGGGATTTCGAAACCGACGTTGCCATCATCGGCTTTGGCGCGACCGGTGCCTGCGCCGCCATCGAGGCGGCCGATGCCGGCGCACGGGTCATGCTGTTTGAGCGCAATTCAGGCAGCGGCGGGGCTTCAGGCCTGTCGGGCGGCGAAATCTACATCGGCGGCGGCGGCGGTACCGATGCCCAACGCGCAGCCGGGTTTGCCGATACGACCGAGGATTTCACCGCCTATCTCAAGCTGGCTGGCGGCCCCTGCGTCGACGAGGCCAAGTGCGAACTCTATGGCCGCGAAGCCTTGAACCACTATGCCTGGCTGAAGGCGCAGGGCGTGCCCTATCGCGGCAACTATCTGCCCGGCAAGCACATCGAACCGACCGACGATTCAACCCTGATCTGGTCAGGCAGCGAGGCCGCGGCGCCGTTTTGCGACCAGGCCAAGCCGGCCCCGCGCGGCCACGTGATCCAGCACATGGGCTGGGGCGGCGGGCGGCCGCTGGTCGATGTGCTTGAAGCCAGCGCCCGCGCCAAGGGCGTGACGGTGATCGCCGATGCCCGCGCCCTGGCCTTGGTCCAGGATGATGAGCGGATCGTCGGTCTGGTGGTGCGGATCGACAACCAACCGCGATTTGTCAAAGCGGCAAAGGGCGTGGTGCTGGCCACCGGCGGTTTCGTGTTTAACCAGGCCATGCGGCGCAAGCACTGCCCCGATACCTTCAAGCTTAACGATCCCATCGGTGACAAGGACGATGGCGCGGGCATCGAACTGGGCATCGGTGCGGGCGGCGAAGCGATCCACATGGACCAGTGTTTCACCACCTGCCCGTGGACCATGCCCGAAAGCCACGCCTATGGCGTATTCGTCAACACCAAGGGGCAGCGCTTCATCAATGAGGATTGCTATCACGGCCGGGTCAGCCGCTGCGCGGTGGATCAACCGGGCGGCAAGGTCTATCTGCTGCTTGATAACGCCCACTTCGTCCAGCCGATGGACTTTGCGCGCATGCGCATCGCTGGCACGGGCGAGACCTGGGATGAAGTGGAGGCTGAGCTTGAAATGCCGGCGGGCACGCTCAGCGCGACCATGGCCGTTTATAACGAGCACGCCCGCGCAGGCAGCGATCCACTGTTTGATAAGCGTCCGCCAATCCTGGTTCCGCTTGATCAGGGCCCCTTCATCGCGCTCGAGCTGGATTTCCACGACAGCTATTTCAGCTTTTTCACGCTCGGTGGATTAAAAACCTCGACCGATGGCGAAGTGCTGGACCGCGCCGGAGCGCCGATTGCCGGGCTCTATGCCGCGGGCCGCTGCACTTCCGGCCTGCCGGCCTGGGGGCATGGCTATTCATCGGGGATGAGCCTGGCCGATTGCACCTTCTTTGGGCGGCAGGCCGGACGCAAGGCGGCCAGTGCCTGAAGCCAACGGCGAACGTCTGCGGATCCTGGAAGACCGCGAGGCGATCCGCAATCTGATTGCCCACTATGGCCCGCTGGCGGATTCCGGCGATGCCGGGGCCGTTGCGGCACTGTGGTGTGACGATGGCATTTACCAGGTCGGCGGAATGGGTGAGGCACGCGGACAAGCGGCCATTGCCGCGCTGATCAGCGGGCCGGTGCATCAATCGCTGCTTGCCGATGGTTGCGCCCACATCCTGACCAGCCCGGTGATCGACCTGGCGGGTGATCGTGCAGTGGCACGGTGCCACAGCCTGGTCTTTCGCCACGAGGTCAGCGAATGGATCCCGGTAAGGGTGGCGGCCAATCGATGGGAATTGCGCCGCACCAGTGCCGGATGGCGGGTGGTACGGCGCGAGAACGCCCTGCTGGATGGCAGCGCGGCAGCCCGCGCGCTGTTCAGCTGACCAACTGGCCGCCGTCGACCACCAGCACCGTGCCCGTGGCCTTGCGCGCCTGATCAGAGGCCAGGAAGGCAACGGCTTGAGCGATATCCTCGGGATCGCAGCTGCCATTTTCCAGCTTGGGCATGCCGCGCATGACCATCGGCCAGTCAATCTCGCCCGCGGGGGGCTGCTGCTTGGTCATCGGTGTGTTGACGTGGCCCGGACAGACCGCATTAATCCGCACGCCCTTGGGGGCATATTCAGCCGCGAGGGCCGTGGTCATGCCCACCACGGCATGTTTCGACGCGCAATAGGCGGCTGTATAGATCATGCCGCGCAGGCCCGATGTCGAACCGATGTTGACG
>JBEGJL010000272.1:0-5286 GCA_041184605.1 Pseudomonadota bacterium | reverse complement strand
GCCGTGCTGGTTGACGTGGCGATTGACCAGGGCGGCTGTTTCGAAACCAGCCATGCCACGACCCACGCCGATCCGACCTATGTGGTGGACGGCATCGTCCACTATTGCGTGGCCAACATGCCCGGCGCGGTCGCGCGGACCAGCACCTATGCGCTCAACAACGTGACCCTGCCCCATGCGCTGCGGATCGCTGACCTGGGCTGGCAGGGCGCGCTGAAGGCCAACCCGCACCTGGCCAATGGCCTGAACGTCCATGGCGGGAAGGTGACTTACGAGGCGGTAGCGACGGAGCTGGGGTACGACTACACCCCGGTGGCGGAGGTGTTGGGCTAGGCCCCTTCACCAAAGGGCCGGAACGGCGCCGCGATCTCATCACGTACCCGCGCCAGCCGGCCGCTGGCCTTGTCGATCATCGCCCAGGTCGTCCTGGCAGCGACGATCACCTTGCCGTCCGGCCCGCGAAAATCGACCCGCCGGTCAAACCGCGCGCCGGTCGGTGGGGCAGGAATGAAGGTCTCCGCCGTCACGCTCTCACCCAGGCCCACATTGCCGCGATAGTCGATCTCGTGCCGGGTCACGACCCAGACATAGGCCGCCTGATGCTCGGGCGCAGCCACGGCTGACCAGTGCGCGGTGGCAATCTGCTGGATCCAGTCCACCCAGACCGCATTGTTGACATGGCCCAGCTCATCAATGTGCTGGGGCTGTGCGGTAAAGGTGAGGGTGTGGCGGTTGCTCATTCAGTCACCCCCAGCTGCCACAGGATGAACGCATACTCCTCGGCGGTTTCCTTCAGGCTTTCGAACCGGCCTGACTTGCCGCCGTGGCCGGCGCCCATGTTGGTTTTCAAGAGCAGCTCGTTCTGGTCGGTCTTCAGCTCACGCAGCCTGGCGACCCATTTGGCCGGTTCCCAATAGGTCACGCGCGGGTCGTTGAGTCCCGCCGTGACCAACAGCGGCGGATAGGCCTGGGGCCTAACCTGGTCATAGGGGGAATAGGACCGGATCAGCTCGAACGCGGCCTTGTCCTCGATCGGGTTGCCCCATTCGGGCCATTCGCCCGGGGTCAGCGGCAGGGTCGGGTCCAGCATGGTCGCCAGCACATCGACGAAGGGCACGTGAGCGACGACCGCGCCCCACAGGCCGGGATCGGAATTGATCACCGCCCCCATCAGCTCACCCCCGGCCGATCCGCCGGAAATGCTGATCTTGCCCGCCTGGGTGAAGCCGCGCGCGATCAGGCCCTTCGCCACATCGACAAAGTCGTTGAAGGTATTGGTCCGGCGCTCCAGCTTGCCGGCCTTGTACCAGGCGCGGCCCAGGTCATCGCCGCCGCGGATATGGGCGATGGCATAAGCAAAGCCGCGGTCCACCAGGCTGAGGCGGCTGGTCGAAAAGCCCGGATCGATCGAGATGCCATAGGCGCCATAGCCATAGAGATGGAGTGGACCACCCGCGGCGCGATCCTTGCGGTAGACCACCGAGACCGGGATCGCCGTGCCATCGCGCGCGGCAATTTCCAGCCGCTCGGTCGCATAAAGCGCGGCGTCATAGCCCGAGGGGATTTCCTGGACCTTGAGCGTGGTCAGGCGGCGCGATGCGACATCGTAATCGAGCACCGAGGCCGGGCTGACCATGCTTTCATAGGACAGGCGCAAGGTGGAAACGGCCCATTCCGGATTGTCGCCCAGTCCGGCGGAATAGCTGGCTTCGGGGAATTCGATCGCCTCGACCCGCGCGGGATCGTCGTAATAGCGCACCTCGATCCGGTCGAGCCCGCGCACCCGCCCTTCGGTGACATAGAAATCGCGGAACAGGTCAAACCCGGTCAGATAGAAATCATCGGTGCCTGCGATCAGCGTGGTCCAGTCGGCCGGATCGGCGAGCGGCGCCGTGGCGAGGCGGAAGTTTTCGTGCGTATCGTTGGCGTGGATGAACAGCGTTTCGCCATGAAGGTCGACATCATATTTCACCCCGCTTTGGCGCGGCTTGACCAGCAGCGGCGCGGCGAGCGGATCAGCGGCGGGAACGAGCCGGACCTCGCTGGTTTCATGATCGGACGTGCCGATGATCAGCCACTGTTCGTTGGCCGAGAGCGAGCAGCCGACGCGAAAGCCCTCGTCATCCTCGTGGTACAGCTCGACATCGCTGGACAGCGGCTGGCCCAGCCAGTGCAGCCGGGCATTGTCGGTCCGCCACTGCTCATTGGCGAGGCTGTAAACCAGCCCCTTGTCCTGCGCGACCCAGATCAGGCTGGAGAGCGTGCCGGGGATTTCGTCAGGCAGGACTTCGCCGGTGGCGATCACCTTGATCCGGGCGGTGAAGCGTTCGGAGCCGTTGTCATCGACCGACCAGGCCAGCAGCTTGCCATCGTTCGATACGGCAATCGCACCGAGCCGGAAGTAGTCCCTGCCAGCAGCCAGCGCGACCTCATCAAGGATCAGCTCGTTCGCCCCGCCGGCTACGGGCCTGCGCCACCACTTCTTGTATTCGGCGCCTTCCTCAAACTCGATCCAGTAGAGGTAATCGCCATCCTTCTGCGGGACCGACTTGTCGGCCTCCTTGATCCGCGCGCGCATTTCCTTGAACAGCGCGTCGATCCGCCCCTGCTGGCCCGCCATCCGGCTTTCGAACCAGGCGTTTTCGGCCTCAAGATGGGCGAGGATCGCGGCATCCTTCACCTCGGGGTAGCCGGGATCGCGCAACCAGGCATAGTCATCGGTCACGGTGATGCCGTGATGGGTCACGCTGTGCGGATGCTTGGCGGCTTTCGGAGGTGTGGTCAGACTCATGTCATGGCTCTATGGTGGCGACAGAAGGACTGCAAGCCATGCTGATGAACACCCATGAAGCCCGATTGGAAGCCCTGCGCAAGGAACTGAAGGCCCGCGGCCTTGATGGCTTCGTCGTGCCGATTTCCGACGAGCATATGAGCGAATATGTCGGCGCCTATGCGCAGCGGCTCGCCTGGCTGACCGGCTTTGGCGGTTCGGCGGGAACCGCCGTGGTGCTGGCTGACCGGGCCGCGATCTTTGTCGACGGCCGTTATACCATCCAGGTCCGCGATCAGGTTGACGCCCGCCTGTTTGAATATCGCTCGGTCCCGGCCGAGCCGATCCCCGCCTGGCTGGCAGAGCACGCCCCGGCAGGTGCGAAGATCGGGTTCGATCCGTGGCTGCATGGCAAGCCGTGGGCCGATACCTGCGCCGCCGCCCTGACCGCCAAGGGCGCGAGTATGGTTCCGGTCAGCGACAATCCGCTGGATGCCGTCTGGGCAGATCGACCGCCCCCCTCGCTGGCCCCGGCGCTGGTCCACCCGACCGAGCTGGCCGGGCAGTCGAGCGAGGCCAAGCGTAGCCAGGTGGCCGAATGGCTCACCGCCAAGGGGCTGGATGCGGCAGTAGTTTCAGCGCTGGATAGCGTTGCCTGGCTGCTCAACATTCGCGGCACCGATGTGGATCGCACCCCGGTCGCCCTGTCCTTCGTGATCGCCCACGCCGACGGCACGGCCGAACTGTTCATCGCCGAGGACAAGGTTACCCCTGAACTGCGCGCCCATCTGGGCAATGCCGTGACGATCGCGCCCTACAGCGCCTTCGCCGCTGGCCTTGGCAAGCTGGCGGGCAAAAAGGTGGCGGTCGATCCGGAGCGCTCCGTGCACGCCGTCTATGCTGCTTTGGCGGCTGCCGGTGCGACCACGGTCGACCTGCTCGATCCGACCATCCTGCCCAAGGCGCAGAAGAACCCGGTTGAGCAGCAGGGCCAGCGCGATGCCCAGGCCCGTGACGGTGCCGCGATTGCGAAATTCCTGCACTGGCTCTCGGTCGAGGGGCCCAAGGGCAGGCAGACCGAACTTTCCGCCGCCGCGCGGTTGCAGCAGTTCCGCGAGGACACCGGCCTGCTGCGCGACCTGTCGTTCGATACGATCTCTGCCGCCGGGCCGCACGCCGCGATCCCGCATTACCGGGTGGACGAGGAATCGAACTTGGCCGTCGAGCCCAACTCGGTCTTTCTGGTCGATTCCGGCGGGCAGTACGCAGATGGCACCACCGACATCACCCGCACCGTCTGGGTTGGTCCGGGCGAACCGCGTGCCGAGCACAAGGACCGCTTCACCCGTGTGCTGAAGGGGCACATCGCGCTGGACCGGGCCGTATTCCCGCAAGGCACCGTCGGCGCGCAGCTGGATACGCTGGCCCGGCAATACCTTTGGCAGGCCGGCGTGGACTATGCCCACGGCACCGGCCACGGGGTTGGCAGCTTCCTGTCGGTTCACGAAGGGCCGCAGCGGATCGCCAAGGCCCAGGGCGGACAGGCCGGGACCGGGCAGGAGCTGCTGACCGGCATGATCCTGTCGAACGAACCGGGCTATTACAAGGCGGGCGATTTCGGGATCCGGATCGAGAACCTGGTGCTGGTCGAAGCGCGACAGATCGCCGGGGCGGAAGGTGCATACCTGGGCTTTGAAACCCTGACCTTTGCGCCGATTGACCGCACGCTGGTTGAGCCTTCGCTGCTCACAGCCGATGAAGTGGGCTGGTGGAACGCCTATCACGCCAAGGTTGAGGCGATCTTGGCCCCGCAACTGGATGGAGAGGTGCTGGCCTGGCTAAAGACCGCCTGCGCCCCGCTCTAAAGCCGCTGAAGGGAGAATTGCGATGATTGGTTACGTAACGGTTGGGACCAATGACCTGCCCCGCGCCGCCAAATTCTATGACGCACTGGCAGCCGAAATGGGCACGCCAAGGATGATGGAGTTCGAAACCTTCATCGCCTGGGGCAAGCCGGGCGGACCGGCCGGGATCGCCGTGACCAAGCCCTATGACGGGCAGCCGGCGACCATCGGCAACGGGGTGATGGTGGCGCTGGAGGCCAGCGACAAGGAGCAGGTTGACCGGCTTTACGCGATCGCCCTGGCCAACGGCGGCACCGACGAGGGCGCGCCGGGTCCGCGCGGCGAAGGATTCTACGCGGGATATTTCCGCGATCCGGACGGGAACAAGCTCAACGCCTATGTGATGGGCTAAGCTACCGGGATTGCCCGCAAATGAACGTCCCCGCCGGGCTGCGACAATTCGCGACAATTCTTCCGCAATCGGGCATAAAGTCGCGACAGGAAGGGGCTATCGGTTGGCCATGACGCCGCTGCCGGAGCCAGGCTCCCCCTTCTCGCAATCCGGCGCGGCGTCGCCCGAGTGGATGGAGTTCTGAACCGATGACCAAGATCAATCGCACTGCCGCGCTGACCGCCTTGGCGCTGGCCGCAATCCCTGCTGCGCTGCTGGCC
>JBEGJL010000271.1:0-5015 GCA_041184605.1 Pseudomonadota bacterium | reverse complement strand
GCGAAGCGCGCCTGCCCGCGCACCGGCTTGAGCTGGAAGTGACCGAAACCGTGCTGCTCGACCACAGCGAGAACACCGCGAATTTCATGAACGACCTCGCCGCGGCCGGGGTGCGCTTCGCGCTCGACGATTTCGGCACCGGCTATTCCTCGCTCGGCTATCTCAACAAGTATCCGTTCGGGAAGATCAAGGTTGACCGCAGCTTTGTTTCCGGACCCAATGCCGGCAAGAAAAGCGACGCGATCATCCGCGCGGTCTCTGGCATGGCCAGCACGTTGGACATGGCGATCGTGGCCGAAGGGCTGGAAACGGTCCAACAGGTCGAAGCAGTCCGCGCCGCGGGTTGCACGTTGGGCCAGGGTTATTACTTCAGCCGGGCGGTTCCGGATCATCTTGCCGCCATGCTGATTGCCCAGGAACGCGATGACCAGGAACCACAACGCGCCACTGGCTGATCCTGTCGCGTATCTGCATGAAATTGCAATTGCGAAGCATTCGCAAAGATAATTCCCGCTTCAGCAGTTTCGAGCCTTGCAATCGCCATTTCACAGGCTTAGGGCACGCCTAACCCGCCGGTCGGCCCCTTGCGCCTCGCGGGATGGTTGGGGCCTGTACCGAACGCCAGACACTGATCCCGCGAATACGGACAAGGACAGGTCTCATTATGGCTCGCAAGAAAATCGCCCTTATCGGCGCCGGCAACATCGGTGGCACCCTGGCTCACCTGGCTGCGCAGAAGGAACTGGGCGATATCGTCCTGTTCGACGTTGTTGAAGGTGTACCGCAGGGCAAGGCGCTTGACCTGTCGCAGTGCGGCCCGGTCGAAGGCTTTGACGCGAAGATCACCGGCTCTAACGACTACAAGGACATTGCCGGGGCCGATGTGATCATCGTCACCGCCGGCGTCGCCCGCAAGCCGGGGATGAGCCGCGATGACCTGCTGGGCATCAACCTGAAGGTGATGAAGGCCGTTGGCGAAGGCATCAAGAACAACGCCCCGAACGCCTTCGTGATCTGCATCACCAACCCGCTCGACGCGATGGTCTGGGCGCTGCGCGAATTTTCGGGCCTGCCCCACCACATGGTCGTCGGCATGGCCGGCGTGCTCGATTCGGCCCGCTTCAGCCACTTCATCGCTGACGAGTTTAATGTCTCGGTACGCGACGTGAACACCTTCGTGCTGGGTGGCCACGGCGATACGATGGTTCCGGTGGTGCGCTATTCCACTGTCAACGGCATCCCGGTTCCCGATCTGGTGAAGATGGGCCTGTCGAGCCAGGATAAGATCGACGCGATCGTCAAGCGCACCCGTGGCGGCGGCGGTGAGATCGTTGCCCTGCTGGGCACCGGTTCGGCGTTCTACGCCCCGGCCGCCAGCGGCATCGCAATGGCCGAAGCCTATCTTAACGACCAGAAGCGCATCCTGCCCTGCGCCGCCTATGTCGATGGCCAGTATGGCGTTGATGGCCTCTATGTTGGCGTGCCGGTACTGATTGGCGCGAACGGCGTGGAAAAGGTGATCGAAATCGAACTCGACGATGCCGACAAGGCCGGCCTGCAGGTTTCGGTTGATGCGGTTAAGGAACTGCTGGTCGCCTGCAAGGCGATCGACGGTTCGCTGGCCTGATAATTACTCCCCGGGAGAGCTGAACAATGTCGATCCTCATCAACAAGAACACCAAGGTCATCACCCAGGGGATGACCGGCGCCACCGGTACATTCCATACCGAACAGGCGCTGGCCTATGGCACGAAGATGGTTGCGGGCGTGACCCCCGGCAAGGGCGGCACCACCCACATCGGCCTGCCGCAGTTTGACACCGTGCACGAAGCCAAGGCCGCGACCGGCGCGACCGCCTCGTGCATCTACGTTCCGCCGCCGGGTGCGGCCGACGCGATCCTGGAAGCGATCGACGCCGAAATGGAACTGATCGTCTGCATCACCGAAGGCATCCCGGTGCTGGACATGGTCAAGGTAAAGCGCGCCCTCTCGGGCTCGAAGTCGCGCCTGATCGGCCCGAACTGCCCCGGTGTGCTGACCCCGGATGAATGCAAGATCGGCATCATGCCGGGCTCGATCTTCAAGAAGGGTTCGGTGGGCGTCGTCAGCCGTTCGGGCACCCTCACCTATGAAGCGGTGTTCCAGACCACCAATATCGGCCTGGGCCAGACCACCGCGGTCGGCATTGGCGGTGACCCGGTCAACGGCACCAACTTTATCGACGTGCTGGAACTGTTCCTGGCCGACGATGACACCAAGTCGATCATCATGATCGGCGAAATCGGTGGCGATGCCGAAGAGCAGGCTGCCCAGTTCCTGATCGACGAGGCAAAGCGTGGCCGCAAGAAGCCGATGGCGGGCTTCATCGCCGGCCGTACGGCGCCTCCGGGCCGCCGCATGGGTCACGCCGGAGCGATCGTCTCGGGCGGCAAAGGCGATGCCGAAAGCAAGATCGCCGCGATGGAAGCCGCTGGCATCCGCGTCTCGGCCTCGCCCAGCCTGCTGGGTGAAACCCTGGCCGAGGTTCTTAAGGAACGCGTCTGAACTGCGTAGTCGCCCGCAAGGCCAGTTTGCCTTGCGGGCAACCAGTCCTCCCCCAGGATCAGTACAATGGGTAACGAACTCCACGATTTCCTTCCCGACGACCCGCAGCCGGGACCGTCCTGGGGCCGTCCGGACTGGCGCAGCGCGTCTGACGATCTGACCGCGGCGCTGGATCCCACGCAGATGCAGGTGGCGATCAAGGCGGCCGCGGCCAAGGCCGGTGCGGCCATGGACCCGCGCGCGATCGAGGAAGCCGCCGCGGATTCGATCCGGGCGATGATGCTGGTGCGCACCTATCGCGTGCGCGGCCACCTGGGTGCGGACCTTGATCCGCTGGGCCTGTCCCATCAGAACCTGCCGGCTGACCTTGACCCGGCCTATCACGGCTTCTCGGGCGCGGCACTGGATCGCAAGGTTTACCTGGGCGGCACGCTGGGCCTGGAATGGGCCACGGTGCGTGAACTGGTCGAGATCCTGAAGCGCAATTACTGCGGCAAGGTCGGCTTTGAGTACATGCACATCGCCGACGTGGAGGAGCGCCGTTTCATCCAGGAACGGATCGAGGGTGGCGACAAGTCGATCGACTTCACCCCCGAAGGCAAGAAGGCGATCCTGGGCGCGGTGATCCGCGGCGAACAGTACGAGAAGTTCCTCGGCAAGAAGTACGTCGGCACCAAGCGGTTTGGCCTGGATGGCGGGGAATCGATGATCCCGGCGCTGGAAGCCGTGATCAAGTATGGCGGCGCCCGCGGCGTGCGCGAGATCGTTTACGGCATGGCCCACCGCGGCCGGCTTAACGTGCTCGCCAACGTGATGGCCAAGCCCTACCGCGTGATCTTCCACGAATTCTCGGGCGGCACGGCCAACCCCGAAGACGTGGGCGGTTCGGGCGACGTGAAGTATCACCTGGGCACCAGCACCGACCGCGAGTTCGACGGGATCAAGGTGCACATGAGCCTGGTGCCCAACCCCAGCCACCTTGAAACGGTGGACCCGGTGGTGCTGGGCAAGGTCCGCGCGCAGCAGGCCTTCCGCGACGACATCGGCCGCGACGAGAACGGCAATGCCAAGCACAAGCAGGTCCTGCCGGTGCTGATCCACGGCGATGCCGCCTTTGCCGGCCAGGGCATCGTCTGGGAATGCTTCGGTTTTTCGGGCGTGAAGGGCTATAATACCGGCGGTTGCATCCACTTCATCATCAACAACCAGATCGGCTTCACCACCAGCCCGCAGTTCTCGCGCGGGTCGCCCTACCCCTCGGACGTGGCCAAGGGTGTCCAGGCGCCGATCCTGCACGTCAACGGCGATGATCCGGAAGCGGTGACCTTCGCCTGCAAGCTGGCGATCGACTATCGCCAGACCTTCGGGCGCGACATCGTGGTCGACATGTGGTGCTATCGCCGCTTCGGCCACAACGAAGGCGACGAGCCGGGCTTTACCCAGCCGCTGATGTACCAGAAGATCCGCCAGCACCCGGGCGTATCGAAGCTCTATGCCGATCGCCTGATCAGCCAGGGCGTGATCGACGCGAACTGGGCCGGTGAAGCCGAAATGCGCTTCACCCAGGTGCTTGAGCAGGAATTCGATGCGGCCAAGGGCTACAAGGCCAACGAGGCCGACTGGTTCGCCGGGCGCTGGACGGGCCTCAACAAGCCGGCCGATCCGGAAACCGCCCGCCGCAATGTGGCTACGGGGATCGAGCAGAAGCTGTTCGACAGCCTGGGCCGCACGCTGACCACGGTCCCCGAAGGGCTGACGATCCACAAGACGCTGGCCCGCGTGCTTGATGCCAAGCGCGAGATGTTCACCACCGGCACCGGGTTCGACTGGGCAACCGGCGAGGCCCTCGCATTCGGCAGCCTGGCATCGGAAGGGTACAATATCCGCCTTTCGGGCCAGGATTCGGGCCGCGGCACCTTCAGCCAGCGCCATGCCGTCTGGGTCGACCAGACCGACGAGCACAAGTACGTGCCGCTTTCGACCGTGCCACATGGCAAGTTCGAAGTGCATGACAGCCCGCTATCCGAATACGGCGTGCTGGGCTTCGAATATGGCTATGCCAGCGCCGATCCGAAGACGCTGGTGCTGTGGGAGGCGCAGTTCGGCGATTTCGCCAACGGCGCGCAGATCATGATCGACCAGTACATTGCCGCGTCAGAAGCCAAGTGGCTGCGCGCCAACGGCCTGGTCATGCTGCTGCCGCACGGGTACGAAGGCCAGGGGCCGGAACACTCCTCGGCCCGCCTGGAACGCTTCCTGCAGCTTTGCGCGCAGGACAATATCCAGGTCTGCAACATCACCACGCCGGCAAATTACTTCCACGTGTTGCGTCGGCAGATGCACCGCGGCTTCCGCAAGCCGCTGATCATCATGACCCCCAAATCGCTGCTGCGCCACCCGCTGGCGAAGAGCGAGGCGCACGAGTTCGTGGGCGAAGGGCACTTCATGCGGATCCTGTCGGACATCAACGG
>JBEGJL010000270.1:0-3071 GCA_041184605.1 Pseudomonadota bacterium | reverse complement strand
CGTCTGCCGGAACATGGCCGGAAAACTCGGCCCAGGCTTCGGGGTAAAGTTCGCTGGCCCCATATTTGTACAACCAGTCTGCCTCTTTCTGGCTGGCCGGACACGAACGGTGGATGGTCTTTGGTGGATCGTGGGGCTCCACGCTCTCGCTTGCCTATGCCCAAACCCATCCCGAGCGGGTGACCGAACTGGTCTTGCGCGGGATCTTCCTGGCCAGCCAGAAAGAGGCAGACTGGTTGTACAAATATGGGGCCAGCGAACTTTACCCCGAAGCCTGGGCCGAGTTTTCCGGCCATGTTCCGGCAGACGAGCAGCACGCCCTTGTCGCCGCCTATCACAAGCGGCTGACCAGCGATGATCAGTCCGTGCGCCTTGCCGCAGCCAAGGTCTGGTCAATGTGGGAAGGCGTCACAGTTACCCTGTTGCCCGATCCTGACATGCTCGCGGACTTTACCGCCGACGACCACGCTGTTGCCGTTGCCCGGATAGAGAATCACTATTTCAGCCATGATTGCTGGCTGGAGCCCGACCAGTTGCTGAAGGGCGCCACCCGCTTGCGCGGAATTCCCGGCGTGATCGTGCAAGGTCGACATGACTGCTGCACGCCGCCAGCTGCGGCTTGGGCGCTCAAGCAGGCCTGGCCCGAAGTTGAACTGCAGATCGTCCCCGATGGCGGCCACCTGTTCACCGAACCAGGCATTACCGACGGCCTGGTTCGGGCAACCGATCGCTTCGCCGGCAAGACTGCGGCTTGATTGCGGCCCGTTAAGGGTTCAAGGCGCCCGGCATGATCCTGGTTATCGACAATTACGACAGCTTCACCTGGAACCTGGTCCATTACCTGATGGAACTGGGTGCTGCGGTAGAGGTCGTGCGCAACGATGCGCTGTCGGCCGGACAGGCGATCAGCAGCGGGGCCGAAGGCTTCCTGATCTCGCCCGGCCCCTGCACGCCAAACGAGGCGGGGATCAGCCTGGACCTGGTTGGCGCCTGTGCCGACGCGGGCAAGCCCTTGCTGGGCGTCTGTCTGGGGCACCAGTCAATCGGCCAGTATTTCGGCGGCAAGGTTGTGCGCGGAGGGCTGATGCACGGCAAGACCTCGCAGGTTACGCACGATGGCACCGGGCTCTATGCCGGCCTGCCCTCGCCCTTCACCGCAACGCGCTATCATTCGCTGATTGTCGAGGACATTCCCGACAGCCTGATCGTCAATTGCCGGTCTGACGATGGCCACGTGATGGGTTTCCGCCATGCCAGCCTGCCGATCCACGGCGTACAGTTCCACCCGGAAAGCATTGCCACCGAGCACGGCCACGCCATGCTCGCCAATTTCCTCGCGATCTGCGGCATCAAGGCGAAGGAACTGGCGTGAGCCTGTCGTTAGGGGAAGCCGAGGCGCTGTTCGGGCGAATGCTCGATGGCCAGATGGCCGATCATGAGATTACCGGCACCCTGATCGAACTGGCTGACCGCGGTGAGACTGCGGCCGAAGTTGCCGGCCTGGTCCGTGCCATGCGCGCGCGGATGACCCGGATCACCGCACCGGAAGGCGCCATCGACGTCTGTGGCACGGGCGGCGATGGTCAGCACAGCCTGAATGTTTCCACCGCCGTTGCGCTCGTCGTCGCGGCCTGCGGGGTGCCCGTTGCCAAGCACGGCAACCGGGCTGCTTCCAGCAAGGCTGGTGGGGCCGACACCCTTGAAGCCTTGGGCCTTGACCTGGCCCGCGCATCGGAACTGGCTGAACAGACCTTGCCGGACCTTGGCATCGCTTTCCTGTTCGCCCAGGCCCACCATCCCGCGCTGGCCCGCGTCGGCCCGATCCGCAAGGCGCTGGGCCGCCGGACGATCTTCAATCTTTGCGGCCCGCTGGCCAATCCGGCCGGGGTTACGCGCCAACTGGTCGGCGTGGCCCAGCCCACGCTGATCGCGCTCTACAAGGACGCGATGGAATTGCTTGGCGCCGAGGCCGCGCTGATCGTCTCCGGGGCCGAAGGGCTGGACGAACTGTCAATCGAAGGCACCAGCTATATGGCTGCGATCGGCCTGCCCCCGCTCCCTGCCGAAGTGCGGCCCGAGGATGCCGGCCTGCCCAGCCATCCGCTGGAAGACCTGCGCGGCGGCGATGCAGCCTACAACGCCAAGGCGCTGCGCCGCCTGCTGATGGGCGAAGCCGGTGCCTATCGTGACGCCGTCCTGCTCAACAGCGCCGCCGCTCTGATGGTTGCGGGCCAGGCCGAGGACTGGTTCGAAGGCGTTGAGGAAGCCGCTGAAGCGATCGACAAGGGCCTCGCGAAGGCGCTGCTGGACTGCTGGATCGAGACTGTGAAATGACCGACAAGCTCGCCGAAATTTGCGCCACGAAGCGGGTAGAGGTTGCTGCCCGCAAGCCGCAGGGGCTGAACCATTGGTCAGCTCCCACCCCTGTGCGCGGGTTTGAGGCCGCCTTGCGGGCCAAGGCGGCAGAGGGCTTTGCCCTGATTGCCGAAATCAAGAAGGCCAGCCCGTCAAAAGGCCTGATCCGCGCCGATTTTGATCCCCCGGCCCTTGCGGGGGCCGAGCTGGCAGGTGGCGCGGCCTGCCGGTCGGTACTGGCCGATGCCCCCTATTTCCAGGGGCACGAGGATTACCTGATTGCCGCGCGCGCTGCTTGCAACCTGCCGGTGATCCGCAAGGACTTCATGGTCGATCCCTGGCAATGCGCCGAGGCCCGGGCGATGGGCGCCGATGCCATCCTGATTATCGTCGCCGCGCTGGAAGACGCCGCGATGGTTGAGATTGAGGCAGCCGCCCGCGAACAGGGGCTCGACGTGCTGGTCGAAGTGCATGACGCAGCCGAGATGGAGCGCGCGCTCAAGCACCTCCGCTCGAAGCTGGTCGGCGTCAACAACCGCAACCTGAAGACTTTTGAGGTTGATCTGGCCACAACCGAGCGGCTGGCGGCCATGGTTCCGGCGGACGTGCTGCTGGTCTGCGAAAGCGGCATCGGCAACCACGCCGATTGCCAGCGGATGGCGCGCAGCCGTGTCCGCACCTTTCTGGTCGGGGAAAGCCTGATGCGTCAGGCAGAT
>JBEGJL010000269.1:0-4235 GCA_041184605.1 Pseudomonadota bacterium | reverse complement strand
GGTGAACTTACGCTGGACCTGAATGCCCATCAGGTTCGCTATCAGGGTCGACTGTTGGCCTTGCGTCCAAATGAGCTCAGGCTGCTCGCGCATTTTCTTGAAAACCCCGACCAGGTCTTCTCGCGCTCGGCGCTGATCGAGCGGATTGGCAAGGACGAGGAAGTCAGCGACGAACGAACCGTCGATGTCTGGGTCGGTCGATTGCGCCGGGCCTTGGTGGCCCAAGGCGCCCCTGATCCACTCCGGACTGTGCGATCTGCTGGCTATGTCCTGGATTCGCTGTCGGAGCAGGATTAGCAAAGCAGGGGAATTGCCCGCCTCCGCCCTTGCCCCGGCGGCGTTCTGGCGGCATAGGCCCGGCCGAATCCTCTGCCTCCAGCCCGAAAGGCCCTGCAATGAAGGTCCGCGTTTTCGTTAGCCTCAAGAACGGGGTCCTCGACCCGCAAGGCCGAGCAATCCATCATGCCATCGAAGGTCTGGGCATCCATGGGGTCCAGGACGTGCGCGCCGGCAAGATGATCGAACTGGAAGTCGATGCCAGCGTCACCGACGCCCAGCTGGAGGAAATGGCCAGCAAGCTGCTGACCAACACGGTGATCGAAAATTACCGCATCGAACGGGTGCCGGCATGAGCTTCCGCTCGGCCGTGATCACCTTCCCGGGTTCGAACTGCGACCGGGACATGGCCGATGCGCTGGAGAAAGTCTCCGGCACCGCGCCGCATCGGGTTTGGCACGGCGATGCCGCGCTGCCCGACAACCTGGACTTCATCGCCCTGCCCGGCGGCTTTTCCTATGGCGATTACCTCCGCTCTGGCGCGATGGCTGCGCGCAGCCCGATCATGCAGGCGGTGATTGCGGCGGCTGGCAAGGGCGTGCCGGTGCTGGGCGTCTGCAACGGCTTTCAGGTGCTGACCGAGGCCGGGCTATTGCCCGGCGCGCTGATGCGCAATGCGGGAATCCGCTTTGTCTGCCGCGAAGTGAAGCTGAAGGTGGAAAACGCCCAGAGCCTGTTCACCGCCGGTTACAGCGCCGGGCAGGAAATCACGATCCCGGTGGCCCACCATGACGGCAATTACTTTGCCGATTCCGAAACACTTGACCGGCTGGAAGGTGAAGGCCGCGTTGCGTTCCGCTATGCCGAAAGCGTCAACGGTTCGGCGCGGGACATCGCTGGCGTCCTTAATGCCGCGGGCAATGTGCTGGGCATGATGCCGCACCCCGAACGCGTGATCGAAGCCGCACAAGGCAACACAGACGGCCGCGCGCTTTTCGAAAGCGCCGTGCGGGGCCTGGTCGGCGCCTGATCCCTAACCGACCTGCCGCAGGTCCGATTTGCCGAACAGTCCGCGCGCTTCCAGCGCGGGCATCGGCCGCCCGAAGTAATAGCCCTGGATCTTGCGGCAGCCGAGGCCGCGGATAATCGCCAATTCGCGCTCGGTTTCCACGCCTTCGGCCGTTGTCGACATCTCAAGGCTTTCGGCCATAGCGACTACGGCACGGATGATCGCAAGGCTTTCGGGGTTTCCGGCCGAAGCGCCCTGCACGAAGCTGCGATCGATCTTAATGGTCGAGAAGCGCAGGTTGCGAATATAGGCCAGTGACGAATAGCCGGTGCCGAAATCATCGAGTGCGATCCCGCAGCCCAGCGCCATGATCTGCTCAAGCGCCTGACGGGCCAGGTTTGAATCGCGGACGAAGATCGATTCCGTGACCTCGATCTCAAGCCGCTGGGCAGGCAGGCCCGTGCTCGACAATGCCGTCACCACGCTGGGGATGAAGCTGGGGTCAAGCAGCTGCTCACCCGAAACGTTGACCGCAACCTTGACATTTGTTGGCCATGCCGCCGCTTCCCGGCAGGCTTCGCGCAGGACCCATTCGCCGATCGGCACGATCAGGCGGGTATCCTCGGCCAGCGGAATGAACTTGGCCGGACTGACCGAACCGTGCTCTTCGCTGTTCCAGCGCAGCAGCGCCTCGAAACTGACGATGGATTCGTCCTTCGCATCGACAACCGGCTGGAAGTTCAGGACGAACTCGTTCTTCTCCAGCGCGCGGCGGAGCGAAAACTCCAGCCTGCGGCGTTCCTCGGCATGGGCGTGGAGCGAGGGCTCATAGTTGAAGTGCTGGCCGCCGCCCTCTTCCTTGGAGCGATAAAGCGCCAGGTCGGCATTGCGCATCAGCGTTTCGACCGTGTTGCCATCGCCGGGGCCAATGGCCGAACCGACACTGGCTCCAATGTACAGCGTGTGGTGATCAACCTCGTAGGGCTGGGACAACTGGTGGATCACATTGGCAGCCACGCGCTGAAGGCGGTTCGGGTCAGAGGCATCGCGGACCACGATTGCGAACTCGTCACCGCCAAGGCGGCCACATAGCTCATTTTCGCTCATGATCGACTTCAAGCGATCGGAAACCCGCGCCAGAAGCTGATCGCCGACCAGATGACCAAGGGTATCGTTGACCGCCTTGAAGCGATCGAGGTCGATCATCATGAAAGCACACTTGGTGCGCCATTGCGCAGCATAGCGTAGGGCTTCACCCAGCGCCTCGGTCACCATCATGCGGTTGGGCAGGCTGGTCAGCGTATCGAAGCGCGCCATGTGCGCGATCTTTTCCGAGCTTTCGCGCTGCGCGGTCACGTCTGAGCCAACGCCGCGGAAACCATCGAATCCGCCCTTGTCATCGAACTTGGGCGTGCCGGACAATTCCCACCAGCGCAGCTCACCATTGATATGGACACGCACGATCAGGTTGGAAAAGCTTTCGCGGCGCTTGAGCCGTTCGGCCAGGTCATGCAGGCTCGACGGGAATTGACCGGTATCCCAGGCGGGCCCGGCGATCAGCTGGATAAAGGGCTTGCCGTCGATTTCATCGGCGCTCTTGCCCAAGGCGAACGCAAAGCGTGGGCTGACCGAACGCACCCGGCGCGAGGTATCAACCTGCCACAGCCAGTCAGCCTCACCCTCTTCGAATTCGCGCAGCAAGAGCGAAACGACCTCGTTCTTCTCTGCAACCCCGGCTTCGGCGATGCGAGCAGTGAGGAACGAGCGCGCATTTTCGATTGAACCCGCGACGATTACCGCCAGCCAGACGACCGTCACGATCGCCATTTCGTAATTCCCGGCCCACAACAGGCTGGCAATCGCCCCGCCCCCCGCGATCCCGGCGAACAGCAAGTTGGCCAGTGGCACGGCCGGCAGCAGGACCGCCGAAGCGGTGAGCAGCATTGCCGTGATCGCCCATAATTCCAGATGCGTCGTTGGCGATCCGAAGGGCGCGAAACCGGCCATCGGGATCACCCATGCCAGGGCATTGGCAACCGAACTGCGCGATTGGCGGTCCACTTCATCGCGCGACATGCGACGACGGTCGGCATCGCTCAGCGTCTTGTCTACCTTGGCGCCGTGGAACAAAGTTCCCCCCAGCAAGGCCAACCAGCAAACGAGCAATGCCGCATGGATTGTACCAAGGTAAAGCCAGCAGACCCCCGTGCCGGCGATGGCCTGGGCGAGGATCCGCACCTTGGTGACGCGGGCAAGGTTTGAATATTGCAACCCGCGCAATCGCGTCCAATCGGCATCGCCGGGACTGGCGAGCCCAAGCACAGCCATGACCGGCAAGTCGCGAGGGAGAGCGGAAGCGGGGGATGCCGTGGTGTTCACGCCCCCCGGATAACGGCAAGTTCTTAGCTTCGCGTAAACCCGGCCCGAGTTTTCCGACGACTTGTCGCTATTCCACCGTAACCGATTTGGCGAGGTTGCGCGGCTGATCCACATCTGTCCCTTTCACGCAGGCAACGTGATAGGCCAGCAGTTGCACCGGCACGGCATAGACCAGCGGCGCAATCAGCGGATGGACGCGCGGCATTTCGATTGTCGCGAGACAACCCTCACCCGCTTCATCCAGTCCTTCGCGGTCCGAAACCAGCACAATCTTGCCGCCGCGGGCGCGCACTTCCTGCATGTTGCTGACCGTCTTTTCGAACAGCGGCCCGCTGGGGGCGAGCACAATCACCGGCACCGCCTCGTCGATCAGGGCGATCGGCCCGTGCTTCATTTCACCTGAAGCATAGCCTTCGGCATGTATGTAACTGATTTCCTTCAGCTTCAGCGCACCTTCCAGCGCGAGCGGGTAATCCGGACCACGCCCCAGGTAGAGCACGTCGCGCGCCGGGGCGATCAGGTGGGCCATGGCGGCAATATCGGCATCGTGGGAAAGCGCGGCATTCAGGCT
>JBEGJL010000268.1:0-12138 GCA_041184605.1 Pseudomonadota bacterium | reverse complement strand
CCGCCTGAGCCTCGCGGCCATGACCAACCTGATGTGCCGCGGCCGCAAGCGCGGGTTGGCCGGGATCGTCGCAACCCAGCGCTTGGCCAAGCTGGCCAAGAACGTTGCGGCGGAAGCATCCAACTTCCTGATGGGGCGGACCTTCCTGGATATCGACATGACCCGCGCGGCGGACCTGCTGGGCATGGAGCGACGGCAGGCCGAGCAGATCCGCGATCTGGGCCGTGGCCAGTTCCTGGGGCTGGGCCCGGCGATCAGCCGCCGCCCCCTGTCGGTCCAGATCGGTTCAGTGCGGACTGGCCCCAAGTCGCTGGTCCAGAAGCTGGCGCCACCGCCCGCAGCCTCGCCAGACGATCTCCACGCTCTGCTCCATGCCGGGCTGCATCTGGACGATACGCCGACCCGCCCGCCTGAGCCCGTTATCGCCAGCCCGGCAATCGACGAACTGATCGAGCGGATCGCGCCAGAAATGCCATCAGCCCTCGCCGAAGCTGCTCCGCCGCCGAGCAAATCCAGCGCCGAAGTCGATGCCGCGATCAACGCGATCCTGCGCGAAATGGCCGCCGAAGACGGCTGCACCTATCAGGCCACGGCCAAGCTCTATCAGGACTTCACTGTGCGGTGCCGAATGCAACGGCTGACTGCTGGCCAGGTCGACATGGCAGGATTCCAACGGCGCTTTGCAATGGCTGTGGCGGGGATCGAAGACCCGGAAAGCGAAGACGCGAGAGCAATCCTGAATGTCGCACGGGTGCTACCCGACGACCTGCTCGCCCCGTTCCTGGCGATTGCCCGCGCGGCGCAAGCGGGCCGCCCCTGCCCAGATGATGACGAACTGGCCGTAATCTATGGCACCAGTTCACCCGGCCGCATCCGCCGCCTGCTGGACCATTACGAAAAGACCGGCCTGATCGTTGTCCGCACCGATTTCAGCGGTCGCCGCTCGGTTTCGATCCCGGACCTTGGCCTGGCAACCGAGCCGCTCGAAGCCTGAAGGTCAATCGCCAGATCTTGGAATTTGTGGCGGAGAGGGTGCCGAATTGCTCCAAATTCCTGAAATTAAGGTCTATAGCGCGCTTCTTGAAGTCTATTACAGTTAGCGCCAGCGGCGGCTTAGGGGTCATTCCTCAGAATGACAATTGCACGCCGCCGGACGCATGATTGACGCGATTGCCTTTGCCGTAATGGGAATACTGGTAGCTTCCGAACAGCGACAGGTTGCGCGACAATTGAGCTCCAATTTGTGCTCCAAGGCGAACACCGTGCCGTGAAAGTGCAACACCAGAGACCGTCCAGCGGGCATTGCCAAGTTCGGCTGACCGATCCACCCGCGGGTCTTCACCTAGTTGGTACAGCCAATCGACAGCCACATTGGCTTGGAACCCACCTAAGCCAAGCTGTAGTCGCGTGCCCAACCGGGTTTCCAGCGAGCGCTGATCGACTTTCGCCATAACCAAGGCAAAGTCGGGGTTAGATGCCTGCTCGCGGATCCGACCCATTGCAGTGTCGGCAAGGCTGGTACCGAGGCTGGTCCACAGGCTGAACGGGCCCACCTTGATCGTACGATAGCTCGCATTGGCGCTCAAAATTACCGAATTGCTCTGGCGATTCGACGTCGCGACGACCGGTCCATTGGTGGTGTCGATGTTACGGGTAGTGGCAATGCTTGCCAACGATACGCCAATGGCACCTATTTAACCTCATCACAACCAATAGAATTGAATATAATCCCTCTGACCCAATAGACTAGGTTTTTAAGAATTTTCGCACAATCTTTGGCACCCAAGGGATCCCTTTAGAATGTTAATGCGCCGATTGTGCAAGGTTCAAGTGATCGGGTCAGGGATAAAATGCTTTTCTGAGGTTACAGCTGCAGGAGTGACTACAGTGGTCATGACGCAGGATATGCCTGGACAGAAGAGCAAGGGATCTCTGATCCCGATGACTGAGGAGGTAAGAGCTTAAGTTTTGAGGAGGGGTGCCGCGCTTATTGCTGAGAAGCATTGAGTATCGGCGGCGAATAGCGGCCTGAACCGGTTCCACATTAGGCAGGCTCAACGGAAACCGCATGTACGTCAGCACCGCAAGGCGGACGATCTCATGTGAAGAGTTGAAATACCGAAGCGGACTGGCAGGTTTTCGAGGGCGAGGCATCAGCCTCGCTCTGCCCTCTGTTCATTCCCAGAGCCAAATGGGACATTTGCTATGACGGTGCTTTCTGGCGGCATTCATCCCATGAAGGCACCGCCACTTACATGCAACACGTTCCCGGTCATGTAGTTCGATGCTGGTCCCAGGAGGAACAGTATCGGACCCGTGATATCTTGCGCATTGGCCATGCGAGCCAGCGGGACCTTGGACAGATAGTCCTGCATGTCGAAACGCAGTGGCGCATCTGGAGTTTGGCTGCGACCACGCCCACCACGCAGGAACGGCGTGTCGACCGCGCCGGGTGAAACAAAGTTGATGCGGACATTGGGAGCAAGTTCGCGCGCAACGGCTTGACCCATGGCAACCATTCCGGCCTTGGCAGCGACATAGGGGGCGTAGCCGGGCTGCGGGATATACGCCATATCGCTGGTCAGCAGTACAACGCTCGCTTGCCCGCCATGGCGCAACAGCGGCACGGCTGCGCGCAGGCAAAGGGTCATCAACCGCAGGTTGCCGTTCAGGATCTCATCGATATCGCGTACGTCCCATTCGTCAATTGGTTGGCGCTGTCCAGCAAACCCGGATGCAATGACGAGGCCGTCAAGCTCGGGAGTGATTGCCTGCAATTGAGAAAAAGCCGTAGCGATGGATTGTTCGTCGCGTCCGTCAAATGCGATGCAGTGCTGCGCAGGAGAAGGGGCTTCTGATAGTGATCCGGGGAGATCCATTGCGGTCACGATGCAGCCGCCATCGAGCAGACTGCGGACAACATCGGCGCCGAGGCCGCCGCATGCTCCGAGTACAGCTACATGCGAGCCAGCAGGAGGAAGCAGAGTCAGTTGATCAGTCATGTTCGATACATTCCATTAGTTCGTCAGAAGATCCGCGTAGCGCTCGCTTGCAGGCCATTCCCTATTATCAGGAACTTTTGACCATTGTCTTCGGCGATGCAGCTCGCTCTCTTGCTTAGGCAATGGGGACGTTCGCCACCGCAGAAACGCTTGGATTGATACCACTCGTTACAAAAAAATGATTGCATCGAATCCTGATTTAGCAGTCATTTTGAGGCCGGGGGGGATTATGAAAATCGTAAACTTACTATCCGAACGGCCTGTCATGCTGGGCCTTGTCGCCGCCCTTGTTGCCTGCATAGCCGCTTGTGGTGGGAGCAGCTCATCGAACCAAACGCCACCCTCGGTAGTTGGTCCGATTACCTCGACACCCTCGCCAACGCCCACTCCTTTTGCCGCACTCCAGGCGGCGACCACGATCGATCCCACCCGGCTTCTTAACTATGCTGCGCCCACCTTGCCGGCCTTTTATGATGGCCAGGTAACACCGCTCGACAATACACCTGCTAATAATCAAGCGAATGATCGGCTCGCAACGCTGGGACGGGTGTTGTTCTATGATCGCCAACTAAGCTTCAACCGAACAGTGGCGTGCGCATCATGCCACCAACAGGCATCCGGCTTTGATGACCCTAGCAGGTTCAGCGCAGGCTTTTCCGGCACGGCTTTCACTAGTGCTCATGCAATGCGTTTAGGCAATGTTCGATACTGGCGACCGGGCTCAATGTTTTGGGATCGCCGCGCCGCATCGGTTGAGCTTCAGGCCAGCCACCCGATCACGAACCCAGTCGAAATGGGATTTGATGCAGCCAATGGCGGCATCGCCGCACTTATCGCTCGCTTGCAGGCCATTCCCTATTACCAAGAACTTTTCACCTTTGTCTTCGGCGACGCAACGGTAACTGAGGACCGGCTTCAGCGCAGCCTCGCAAACTTTGAGCGGGCTATGGTCTCTTCGGCCAGCCGCTGGGATACGGCCTATACCCTAGTCTTCACGCCCGATGCACCAAACCGCGGCCTCGACACCCCGCTTCCAGGCTTTTCGGCATTGGAAGAACGTGGCCACCAGCTCTTCATGACAGCCCGCCAGAACGGCGGCGCGGGCTGTTCGGCCTGCCATGTGCCGCCAACCTTTGCTCTCGCCGCTAACTCCCAGAGCAACGGGCTTGATGCCGGCGAGACACGCATCTTCAAATCTCCTTCGCTCAAGAATGTCGGACTATCAAAATTCTATATGCATGACGGTCGCTTTTCATCGCTGGCCGAAGTGATCCAATTTTACGATAGTGGCATTCAAGCCGGACCGGCCCTAGATAGTCGGTTGATTGGCCCGAATGGTACGCCGCGTCGACTCAACCTGAGCCCAACCGACAAGGCAGCACTCGAGGCGTTCCTGCTGACCCTTTCGGACCCCAGCATTACGACAGACGCAAAGTTCTCAAACCCGTTCCGTTAAATGCAGGCGCGAAATTCATGGCGCTTCCGTCACCTAAACGAACCCCAGGTTGGTACCCAACGCCGACCCGGCAAAGTTGCGCAGGTTGGGGAAGACGGTCGGCAGGTCACCCGCCGATACGCCGAACCAACTGGCGAGGGTTGCGCCGTATTGATCGACGGACATGGTCGGGATCAGACGACCCTGCCCAATGTCGTCCGGCCCATTGTTCGCCAGCGTGGGATTGATGCCATAGAAGCGGCCGCCGTTGACGGCGCCGCCCAAGGCGAAGTGCATCGAGCCCCAGCCATGGTCCGTTCCGTCATTGTTGGCGGTCAGGGCCCGGCCAAAGTCCGATGCGGTGAAGGTGGTCACCTTGTTGGCGACACCCAATTCGACCGTGGTGTCATAGAATGCGCGGATCGCATTCGCGGCGTTTTGCATCAATAGCGGGTGGAGTGTCCCCAACTCATCGTGGGTATCAAAGCGACCGGTCGACACGAAGAAGACCTGGCGCTTTACCCCCAGTTCCTGGCTGACCGAAATCAGCTTTGCCACCAGTTGCAGCTGCGCACCCAGCGAGCTTGAAGGATCGACTGCTGCCGGGAAGGGGGTTTTGATTGCGGGGGCGATGGCCAAGGCATTGGCGACGAGCGCTTGCAGTTCGAGCGCACGTTTGCCGATGTCGCTGACGGCGACCTGGAAATCGTGCTTGCCGCCCGGATTGGCGATCAACTCGCGCAACATCGTTGCCGCCGCAGTCGAACCATTGAGGTTGGTCCGCGCGTTAAGCGCAATCGGACCCGCAGTGGAAACCGCATATTGCACGGCAGCGCGGCCGGTCAGGAAGACGGCATTGCCTGAAGGGTTGATGCAGGTCAGCGAAGCGTTGCCATTGCCCGACTGCAGGAAATCGCCAATGCGACCGCCCCAGCCGGTGGCGGCGCCTTCAGGTGAACAGGCTTGCCAATAGCTTTGCTGGTCATTGTGGCTGAGCAGCTTGGGCGGCAGCTGGACTGATTTGTTCAGGTACTGCGCCTTGGTGGTAGGCTGGACCAGGGTGCCGACATTCAGCATGACCGCCATCCGGCCGGCATTGAAGATCGGCATCAGCGGCGCAAGGCCCGGCGCGAGGGCGTATTGCGCGCCCCCTGGCAGCGGGGTTGTCGGGTTCAACAGCGTCGGCTGCAGCGCGGCCTGGGTGTGAGCAAAGCTTGGGCGCTGCGAGGTATAGAAAGCGTGCCGTGCGCTATCATAGGGCGGCAGGGTATTGGCGTAGTCATTGCCGCCGTAAAAAAACACGCAAACGAGCGCCTTGTAATCGCTCGCGGTGGCCGCTGCCGCCTCGCCCGAGGCGGCCAGGTTCAAGACAAAGGAAGAGGCCTGCCCGGCGATCGACAAGGCCGAAGCGCGCTTCAGGAAGGCGCGGCGTGATTGGTCCATGGTCATGTCCGTCTGCCTCCCCTTACCGCTGCACGAGATATTCGGGCGAGGCCATGACCAGAACGATCGCGGCCTGAATGCGATTTGTAATACCCGCGCTGGTGGCAACCGAGATGGTATCCAGCGCGGTCTTCATCTGGGCAACGGTTGTGGCGCTGATCTGGCCAGCTGCCAGAATCAGGTTAAGCTCGTTCAAAAGCGCCAGGCTATCGGCCGCCAGGGGCGTCAGCTCATCATAATTCGGCTTGGCCTCACCCGCGCCGTTGACAATGAGGCTTTGCATGTAATTGATGTAACCAATCACCGACGGCTCATTGGCGATCTGAAACTCGGGCGCGACAAGGCCCTTAGTGGCAATGGCCGTTCCGGGCGGGGTGTAGCCGGGCCGGAACCAGTTGAACACGCTTGGTGCATGACCAGGCCCTTCGGCCAGCCTGGTTGACGAAGACGACGTATTGCCAAACGGCCAAGCGTTGGTGGGCGATGTCACGCCAAATGCTCTGGCCCACTGGACCAGTCGCACGACGGGCTCGCGCAGCTTGCCAAATGTGGCGCTGTCGACCTGGCTATCGTCACGCGCCTCGGCATCGGTCAAAATCGCCTGGATCACCGCCTTCATATCGCCGCGCACGCCACTGCCATTGTTGACGAAGACATTGGCGACTCGGTTCACGTAAGCGGGCGACGGGTTGCTGGTTACCATCCGCTGAATCAACTGCTTCGATACGAACGGCGGCAGGCTGGCATGGGCAAACAGGCCATCCAGCGCCAAGCGGCGGGCGGTGGCGCCATCGTGGCCGGCCGGAATCGAAATGCCGAGAAAATTGATCGCACCGGTTTCGTGCTGGGCAGAATTAATCAGCAAAGGCAGCCGCATCCGGGCAGGTGTAAGGTTATCGCCCAGCGCCAGATTGTAACCCGTCCAGACCCTGGCATGCTGGCTGACATCGTCCTGGCTATAGGTAGGGACCGGGTTCCCGCCCGACATGACCGGGGTGCCATCCATGTTCAGTTGATACAGACCGATCGTGAACAGCTGCATCAATTCGCGCGCGTAGTTCTCATCAGGGATCGAACCCGTCGCGGGATTGGCCTTCTGGTTGCCCAGGAAGGTTAGATAATAGCCCATTGCGACACTGGTGGAGACGCCCTCCATGATATCGCGGTAATTGCCGAAGGCGTTGTCCCAGAGCACATCGAAATAGGCGGCCATGATGAACGGTTCCCACTGCGCACCGAACCCATCGATGGACGTGACCCACATGTTGAGCAATGACAAGCCAACGCGCTGGCGCAGGACATCGCTGCTGCTGATCAGCTGCGACCAGATCATCGGATCAAAGCCGTTGTTGGTGTTGATATTGGCCGCGGCATCGTAGCCGCCGGCGATCAGGAAATCCCAGAACTTTTGCCGACGGGGCATGGCAAACTGGTTAGCAAGCCAGCTCGAGATCGAAGAGCCTGCCAGCGCGGTAATATCGGCCTTGCCATAGCCAATCGCGGCCTGCGACAAGAACCGTGAGGCCTGCGTCTGCGACAGCGGAGCGGCGGTCGGCGTGGGAGTTGGCGCGGGCGCCGTTGCTCCAGTCCCGCTGCTGCCAGATCCGCAAGCGGCAAGCGACAGCGCGGCGGCCGCGGTAATCCCGCCCCTTATCCCGGCGATGGCGATCTGGCTTTTGGTCGCGGCATCTTCGCCGTGAAACAGATGCGGCTCTGCCTGGAAATCGGCTTCCGCCTTGGCCGCAATTGTTGCTTCGGTCATTGCCCCCCCATCTGCAATGTTGACCGCATTGCAGCTTCCCGACTGCGAACGGTCATTGCCGCTTGCCCACCGGCGATCGCCGAAGGAACCCTGACCCGGACGCAAGGCTAAGAAAGCGATTGTCGAAATGGAATGAGGGGATGGGGACTTTTCCGCAGCTGCAGTTGCCCATCAACTGCGCGTCAGCAGCACTTGCGCGATCCTGCGGCGCCCGTCCTTGCGCTCAAGCTGGACAATCGCATCGATTGTGTCGGTGACATAGGCGACAATATCATTGCGGGTGAGCCGCGTGCCGGCCTGAAGCGCAATGAGGGCAAGCTGCTCGATTGCTCCCGCCGGACTATCGGCGTGAATGGTGGTGAGTGAGCCCGGATGGCCCGTATTGATCGCACGCAGAAAGGTCAGCGCTTCGCTGCCGCGCACCTCTCCCAGGATAATCCGGTCCGGCCGCATTCGCAGCGCGGCCTGTAGCAGATCGTCTGCGGTTATCCGCGCTTCACCAAGGGCGCCCTTGACCGCCAGCAATGCAACTGAGTTGGCAACCGGAATCACGACTTCCGCCGTGTCTTCAATCAACAACAGTCGCTCCTGGGGCGGGATCTCCTTGATCAGGGCGTTCAGAAAGGTTGTCTTCCCAGTGGATGTGCCCCCGGAGATGAGGATGTTCCGGCGGTTGCGAACCAGATCGCCAAGATAGGCCGCCAGCGCGGCTGGGCTATCATCGATGGGGGCAGCCAAGGCCGGGCGCTGACGGCAGCCAAGAGCAAAGTCCGCCGCCTCAAAAGCGCCATCCGCCAGATAGTCAGCCAGTGTCAGGTCCGGCACCACATGCTTGCGGATCGCAATTGCGAAGCCGGTCCGGGTTGCAGGCGGCGCGACAATCTGGACGCGTGCGCCGTCGGGCAGCGTCGCCGCCAGCAGCGGGTATTCGCGGTTAATCCCCTGGTGCGCCAAGCCTGCAACCTGCCGGGCAAGCCGCCACAGACTTTCTTCGTCCAGCTCGGGCACGGCATGTTGCTCCGTCGCTCCCCCGACTGTTTCGACCCAGAGCTCACCCGGTCGGTTGATGAATAGATCGGTCACTTCGCGGCGGTCGAGGAAACCCTGCAACGGCGCCAGGTAGGCATCCAGAAAACGCAGAGGAGCTGGTGCAGTCATCGGACGGGCGGGGTCCCGCCAAAGTCAAGATCCCGCGCCACCAGCACGGCCACCTGAGCCCCTTCACGAACCTTGACCGTGGGCACGCGCTGGCTGCTGGGCGCCAGGGATCGTCCGACCTCTGCGGCAGTGGCTGGCAAGCCAACATAGACACCGCTATCGCGCGGCAGCGAGGCAAGGTTCACCCCCACCGTCAGGGCCGATTGCAACACCGCATTGCCGAACCTTTCCAGGAAATGCGTGTTTACCCGCCCGGGGACACCCGCCCCGCCCATGGCATCGGTTACGGGAGAACCGATCCGAATGGCCACGCCATCGGGCCGGATAAGGCGGTTCCAGGTTACCAGAACCCGGCGCAGGCCGGGCCCCGTTTCAGCCTTGAAGTCACCAATTAACCGGCTGCCGCGCGGTATCAGCACGCGGGTTCCGTCAAAGCTGCGGACATCCTGCGCCGTGATCGCCCGCGCCAGCCCGGGGCGATCGGAATCAAGCGGAGTTTCCAGCGTTGCCGCGATGATTGCCCCTTGCGGAATGACCGAGCCGCGATTGCGGATGATCGAGGCCCGAACCGCATCATCGCCGGAATCGCCAACGCCAGCATTCGCGCCATTCACCGGGGCGCCGACGCCAGCGGTCGTGTCGACAACGAGGGCAGGTTCATTACCACGCGCGCGCCGGAACATGACCGGACCTGCGTTTTCGGGAGGGCGGCCCATGCGGATCGTTCGAGGCGGCGCAACTTGTGCTGCAGTTTGCGGCGCAACCGGTGCGGACGCGCTGGCGGCGGCCTGCGGCATCTGGGCCGGCAATGGATCCGGCGGCGGGATAACAAGGTCTGGCACCGGCGCCGGCGGTCCACTGACCTGGCTTGGTTTGGATGCCGCAAAATCACCCAGCATCTCGCGACGATGGGAATCCAGGTAAAGGAACAGCCCCACCCCCAGCAACAGGGAAAGGCCGATGATCAGCGGCAGCGGGACCGCATCACGCGGCAACTCGATCTGAGGGGCTAGATCATCCGGCATTTCAGTCATTGCCAGGTCCGCTTACTCTGATGGCAGTGGCGCGGGCCTTGCCTTGGATGAAGACCAGTCGACGCGGCACCCCTTCGAGCACGAACACGCCGTCACGCATCAGGCCATTGACCAGCGCCAGGTTCCCTTGGGCATCCTCTTGGTAGATCGCTGGCAAGGCTGCATCTTCGGCCCAGCGCAGCGAAGTGAACTGGCCATCATCGGCAATGCTTTCGGGCCACAGAGAGCGCTCACCCTTCAGCTCATAGCGGGCGGCCTTATCGATGGTCGCCTGTTCGGGTCCCGCAGGCGGACTTGGGTAAACGAAGTTCAGCACATAGGGCTGGATTCGCGCCGCGCCGCTGCTTTCGGACAGCGTGAAAGCATAGCTGCGCTGGTCGGTAATCACGGTCAGGTTGGTCGGCAAGGCGCCCGAGGCAGGCTTAACAACCAAGGCATCGGCCCGCCGGGTAACCTGGGCCTGCCAGCTGCCAGGATCGCCCAGCGTGACCATTTCGATCCGCTCATCCGGCGAAAACCGGATTGTTACAGCATAGCCTTCAGCGAGACGCAGAGCTACGACCTCATCCGGATCGTAGGCGACCGACTGAATGCGGGGGTCAGCCAGCCCCGGGGTCGGCACGACCTCGGCGGCGAGCGGAGCTGAAAGCAGGCCAACCGCAACCAAGATGGGCACAGGGCGCATCAATTGCCGCCTGCCCGCCGCACGGTGGCACTGGCAGCGCTGGCAGCACTGGGCACGGCGAGCGGTGCAGGCAATGGCAGGGCCTGTGGCGCCAGTTCCTGATCCCGGCGATATTCGATGACCTGAAAGCCCAGTGGATTAGCCAGGCGGTCTTCCAGCGACAGTGGTTCGCCCGAATAGCGAAACCGGATTTGCGCGACATAGCGTCCAGTGGCGACTGCCGTCTGTCCTTGATCGCGCCGCTCGGTACTGAAGCGCACCTGCACGCTGTCCGGACCTGAAGGCGTGACGCTCTCGATCGTGGTGTTGACGAGCGCCGAGCGAGGATAAACGTTGAGCGGGCTCAAGGCGTTCGACATCGGCATCAGGGCCAGATAGTCGCGCCGCGCCTCTCCCCCAGACCATAGCGCAACTTTCTTGTATTGCTGCGCCAGGCTGTTGATGTCGAAACTCTCCCGCGCGATCACGTACTGCGCCAGCATCGAATGGGTCAGCGCGGTATTGGGTTTGACCGTGGCCGGATGCGTACCTTCAAGGACCTGCACGAAGCCGGTCGTTCGGTCGACCATCACGGTATAGGGAACCACCGTCTTGATCGGCGCCAGCGCAATCAGCGCCAACGCCTCGAGCGCGGCAATAGCCGTAGCGATCGAAGCGATGATCCAGGCCGTCCGGCGCGACTTTGCCGCATCCGCCACGCGATCTGCCCCCCAGCTGCGGGCTTCAACGTAATAGGCCTCACGATCTTCGGCCGGTTCGATCTGGTCTCTGTTCTTGGTCATCTCAGGTCATCCCGCCGCTGCGCCGTTGTCGATTGGCGAAACGTTCTGCGTCGCCCGGCCTGGCCGAGCGGCACGTTGGCGAATTGCTGTTGCTGTGCGGAGGCCCCGTCTGCCGGATGTGGCATCACCGACCGCCTAGGTGGAGAGGCGATGGTTGCCGGCCGCTCTTCGCGCAGACCATTAAAAGCGGCAGCCATGGCGATTTGCCGCGCACGCGGAATCGACAGCTCGTTCGGGCGGGGCTGCGTGGCCCACGGCGCCGCTCCTGCCGCCTTGTCTCGCAGTAGACCGGATAGCCTTCCACGCGGCCAGACCAGGCCCAGGCCAATGCAAGCGCCAGCGGCGAGCAGGGCCAGGACCGCAATGCCGAAAACCAGGGTCGTGGCGGCAATCTGCTGGGGCAGCGCGCCGACCGGTTGCGCAGCATTGAGCAAGGTCTGAAGCGCGATGACCTGGGGTTCCAGAATGGCCAACTGCAAGGCCAATGCCGCCGGCACAGCCAAGGCCGCAAACAGGGTGCCGACCATCGCCCGCAACCATCCCACGAACAAGCCACGCGTGCCTTCGAACAACAGGCAGGCAACCAGCAGCGGCCCGATCGCCAACAGGAACCCCATCACCATCCGAACGCCGACAAATCCGGCCAGGGCCGAGACAACGACTGTTCCCGTTGCGGTACTGGCGCTGGACAGCGCCGCCTCGTTCAGGATCGGCGCGGCCGGGCTGCTTGGCTGGGCCTGCGCCATAGCCGCTGGCGCTGGCGCTGGCGTGTTGCTGATGATGGCGGCCAAGGCGGCATTTACGCCATCAACCCGCGCAGCAAGCGTATCGGACCCT
>JBEGJL010000267.1:0-5226 GCA_041184605.1 Pseudomonadota bacterium | reverse complement strand
CGCGCAGTTCGGCAGCGCTCTTTTCGGCAAATTCTGCGCAGTGCGAGCAGCTCAGCGCGCCGTATTCAACTAGCTTGATCGGTGCATTGGGGTTGCCCATGCGATAGCCGCCTTCGGGCGTCGCGGCGAAGGTATCGGCCCAGCTGCTGCCCGCTGGTGGCGCGATCTTGGCAATCGGTTCGCCAGTGGGTGCCGTAGCGGAGGCGGCATCATCGTTCTTGCCACAGGCGACGAGCGCCAGCGCCAAGGTTGCAGCGACGAAGGCCTTGGCGGCGAAGCGGGGGTTGGCAGCAGTCATGATTCGCAACGATCCTCTGGATTTGAGCTCGCCAAGGCTAGCCGAGCGACGAAACAGCGGGAAGGAGCGCCCGGGTGGCCCACAGGCTTCTCCACAGGAGTCTCAGACGAAACCCTTCATGGTCGCTGCCAGCACTTCGCGCAAGGTAGGCCAGGTGTTGACCTGCAAGGCCTGACCATTGAGCTGGAAGGCAGGGGTGCCCCGGACACCTTCGTTGTAGAAGGCGTTTTCGGTGCCCTTCTGCAGTTCCGCCACCAGGGCTTCATCGGCAAGGCATTTGTCGACCTCAGCCCGCTTATACCCGCGCTTTTCCATCATGGCATAAAGCCCCAGATCCTCGGCCATCGCCTGGACGCGCTTGTTCCAGTCGGGATCAGACCAGCGCTGTACCTGCGCACGGGTGGGGCTGCGCAGCCAGTCGTGCTGGTACTTCAAGAGTTGCGTGGTGTTGCCAAAGAACTTCGCTGGCGGGCCGCAATAGGCAATCAGTGCGACGGTCTTGTCGATCTCGTTCAGGAAGAATGGCCGGATTTCGTAGGCGACCGAACCGGGCTTGATGAACCGCTCAACCAGTTCCTCGCCCCCCTGCATCTCGAAAATGCCGCAGTGCGGGCAGGAATAGGATGCATATTCGATCAGCCGGATCGCCGCATTGGGATTGCCGCGAACATGATAACCCTCCTTGCTGAGGGTGACTGTTTGTGACCAATCCTTTTCCTTGGGCTTGCCAGCGCCAGTCAGCAGCACGGCGGCTGCGAGTGCGAGGATGCCCGCGAACAGCCCCCGCCGGCGCATTACATCCGCGCCTCGATCTGCGGTTGCAGCAGTTCCCAGCCGCTTGTGCCGTAAAGCAGTGCGCCATCCAGCTGGAAACTGGGGGTATGGTCGATGCCCAACTTGGATGCGGCTTCGGTGCCCGCAGCAAGTCGCTGGGCCATGCCGACATCGGCAAGGCAGCGATCGACCGTTACCCGGTCATAGCCGCGGCTGGCCATGATGTCGTAAAACTTGAAGTCGCTGGCGATCGCCCGCGCCCGCGTCGGCAGGTCGCCGGTTGACCAGCGGGTCTGTTGGGCCTTGCTGCTACGGGCCAGCGTTCCGATCCAGTTGGCTTGGCCGCGCATGAAGGTGCTGTGGTTCAGCGGAAACCGGTCCTTTGGCCCGCAGTTGGTGAGCATTGCCACGGTCAGGTCAATCGGATCGCGGACCAGGTGCCGAACCTCGACCGAGACCTTGCCGCTGCGGATGTATTTCAGCTTCAGCCCAGCTTCGGCCTCACGCTCAAATTCCGCGCAATGGGGGCAGGTATAGCTGACCCAGGTGGTCAGTTTCACCTTGGCGGCCGGATTGCCCAGAATAGTGCTTTGCTGCGCGGTGCGCGTCACGGCGCGGTTCCAGTCCATCGGCGGACTGGCGCCAATAGTCACCACGGCAGCCACGAACAGCAGGGCAGGGCGGAGCGGGTGCTTCAAGGTCAGTCTTCCTCGTTCTTGTCGGCCAGGCTGCGGGCCAGTGATTCGAGCACGGTGCGCAATTCCGGATCGCCGATATCGCGCAAGGAATCGCCCAATTCCATCGGAATCGGCTTCAATGATGGTGGTGCAGCTGGGCGGTGGTTCTCGACCGGGGGCGTGACCACCCCCTGCCGCAGCTTGACCCGAGCCACGGCGCTATAGCCGAAAAAGCGGTTCACCCGCTCGATGATCTCGGGCGTAACGTGGCTGATCAACGGGGCATGGGCCGGCACTACAACCAGTTCCAGGATGCCATTGCTCTTTTCGCCGGGCGGAAAACGGATCGCCTCGGGGCTGCAAACGCGTGCATGCTTCGCGCCCACAATTTCGGGCCAGCGGGTCACCACGCTCGATTGGATAAAGCCAAACCGGCGAAAGGCGGTGCGGCCAACTTCGGGCATCAGTTCGGCCACGCTGCGCGCCGCACCACCACGCGGCCGCTCATAGCGGCGCGGAGTTGTGGTTGGCTTCTTCGGGTCCCGTTCCATTGCGCAGCTGGCAATGCCATAGCGCGCGAATGGATGCCAGCGCCGACACGATCTCTGACAAGCTGCTGGGCTGGTACGACCAGCAGGCTCGCGTCCTGCCTTGGCGCAGCCGACCCGGCACGCCGCCGCCCGAACCCTACCGGGTATGGCTGTCCGAAGTGATGCTGCAACAGACCACTGTGGCGGCGGTAGGCCCCTATTTCGCAAAGTTTCTGGCCCGCTGGCCCACCGTCACCGATCTGGCTGCTGCTGATGACGCCGAAGTAATGGCTGCCTGGGCCGGCCTTGGCTATTACGCCCGGGCCCGCAACCTGCTCGCCTGCGCGCGGGCTGTCGCTGCCCGTGGCGGTACATTCCCCCGGACCGAGGCGGAATTGCGCGAATTGCCTGGGCTTGGAGCCTATACGGCTGCGGCCGTTGCCGCGATCGCCTTTGGCGAACAGGCGACTGTGGTCGATGCCAATGTCGAACGGGTCGTGGCGCGCCTGTTCGCCATTGATGAACCGCTTCCTGCCGCGCGCAAGGCGATCCGGGCCCGGGCCGAGAATCTGACACCGGCGAGCCGCTCGGGCGACTTCGCCCAGGCGATGATGGACCTTGGCGCAACAGTCTGCACTTCGCGCAATCCTCGCTGCCTGCTTTGCCCGCTGGCTGAGCATTGCGCTGGGCGCCGCGAGGGGGCCGAGCGTTTCCCGGTTAAGCTGCCCAAGGCGGCAAAGCCGCAGCGCAGGGGCCGGGCCTTCTGGATCGAGCGCAACGGAATGATCTGGCTGGTGCGCCGTCCGGCAACGGGCATGCTGGGCGGGATGCGCGCCCTGCCGGATGACGGCTGGGCCGCCCGCAGCGACGGGATTTCACAAGCACCCGTCAACGGGCAGTGGACCGCAGGCGGCGTGGTCCGCCACGGCTTCACCCATTTCGATCTCGATTTGCAATTGATGCTTTATTCGGGCGACGATTTGGATAGGCTGGCCAATGAAAGTGGCGAATGGTGGCCGCTTGACCGGATTGAAGAAGCCGGCCTGCCCACCCTGTTCGTCAAGGCGGCGCGAATGGCGCTGGCACAACGATAAGACTGGGAGAATGACCTTGCACCATCACGACGTCATCGCGCTTTCGCGCCGGAACCTGCTGCGCTCAACCGTGCTGCTTGGTGCCGGTGCGGCCATCGGCACGCTGCCGTTCGGCAGCCAGCTGGCCCACGCGGCTTCGAGCGTTGGTTTTGAGGCGCGCTGGCCCAAGGTGACGGCCATGCTCGACAAGTATGTCAGCAAGCAGAGCGTGTCCGGCATGGTCGCGGCGCTTGGCTGGGGGGACAAGGACCCCGGCTACATCGTGCGTGGCCGCGAAGCCTTCGACGATCCCGATGATGTAGGCGAAAACAGCCTGTTCCGCGCCTATTCGCAGACCAAGCCGATCACCGGCATGGCGGCGATGATGCTGATCGATGATCGCAAGCTGAAGCTGGACCAGCCAGTGGCCGATTTCATTCCGGAATTTGCCAAAATGCAGGTCGCGATTGATCCCAAGAACAGCCTGGAATCGCGCCCGGCCAAAAACCAGATCACGATCCGGCACCTGCTAACCCACACGGCAGGGCTGGGCTATGCCGGGGTCGGCAAGGACAAAGTCAGCGCCGAATTGCTGCGGCTGGGCGTGACCCCGGCGGTGCTTTCGCGGATGAAGATCCCGGGCATGCCGGTCAGCCCGCCGACGCCGGGGCCGGACGAATTCGTCAAGCTGGCGGCGACGGTGCCGCTGGTTGCGGAGCCGGGCACCGAATGGCACTATTCGATGGGGCTCGACGTGCTGGGCGTGGTGATCCAGCGCGCTTCCGGTGCCAAGAGCTTTGAAGCCTTCCTGCAAGAGCGGATGTTCGATCCGATCGGCATGAAGAGCAGCTTCTTCCAGGTGCCTGCCAGCGAGGCGCATCGTCTGACCGGCAACTATGGCCTGATGGGCGGTTTTCCGATCCCGATCGATCCGGGCAAGAACTCGATTTACCTGGATCGCCCGGCCTTTGCCTTCGGCGGTTCCGGATTGGTCTGTTCCCCGGCGGACTATGACCGATTCCTCAAGATGATCGCCAATGCCGGGATGGTCGGCACCAAGCGCGTGATGGGCGCAGCCGCGGTTGCGCTGGGCACCAGCAACCTGCTGCCGGATGGGGTCGATACCAAGGGCACCTTTATCGAAGGGGCCGGCAATGGCGCAGGTGGCCGTTCCGGCATGGGCCGCGATGCGGGGACCTATGGCTGGGGCGGGGCGGCCGGGACGGTTGCCTTCGTCAACACGCGGCTGGGCCTGCGCGCTGGGGTCTATACCCAGTACATGCCGTCCGAAGCCCTGCCGATCCACGCCGAATTCCCGGTTACGGTGCTGGCCGATCTGGCGGCGATGCGCGGGGCATGAGCGCAAAGATTGCCTTTGCGGGCTCGCCGATTGACCGGGCCGATCACATTCGCGCCAATCCCGATGCCCTTAATGGGTTGATGGATTGGCGGGCGCGGCTGCTCAAGCTTGATGGGCTCGATCCGGTGATCTCGGTCGATAACCGGCTGGAGTGGGGCACGCTGGCCGACGCGGCGCCGGATAGTGAATTGGTCTTCCTGGGCCTTGCCGACGGCAAGGGGTGCTTCGCCGAAGTCGCACCGCATCTGGGGGGATCGGTCGCTCCCGCCAATCCCCGCCTGTGGGCCGCCATGGCCTCACTCGACCATGGGGAGCTCGCAACCTATGGCGGCGCGCGCAGCCTGGTCGATTGGCACGCCCGCCATCGGTTCTGCGCGCGCTGCGGTTCACCCACCAAACTGGCCAAGGGCGGCTGGCAGCGGTCCTGCACCAGCGATGCCTGCAAGGCCGAGCATTTCCCGCGCGTCGATCCGGTGACGATCATGCTGGTTGAGCATGATGGAAACCTGTTGCT
>JBEGJL010000266.1:0-7121 GCA_041184605.1 Pseudomonadota bacterium | reverse complement strand
GACGGCACCGCCGTGCCTTCGCCGTGTTCGCGCGCTTGAGGAATCGGGCGTAATCCGCGGTTATCATGCCGATCTTGATGCCTCGAAGCTGGGCTTTGCCATTACCGTTTTCGCGATGGTTTCGCTGAAAAGCCAGGCCGAGGATTCGCTGCGCCAGTTCGAGGACGCGATGAAGGGCCTGCCCGAAGTGCGTGAATGCCATATGCTGAATGGCGAGATCGACTTTATCCTGAAGATCGTCAGCAAGGACCTGCAAAGCTTCCAGGAGTTCCTGACCAGCAAGCTGACCCCGGCCCCGAACGTAGCGAGCGTGAAGACTTCGTTAACCATTCGCACCGCCAAGCAGATGCCTGGTGTGCCGCTGGAGTGAGCCGATTGGTGAATTAACGGAGCGGCCTTAACCGGCCCGCTTTGCCAACCACTCTTCCAGCCACTTGATCGTATAATCGCCGTGGATGAAATCGGGCTCGCTCATCAGTGCCTGATGCAGCGGGATGCTGGTCTTGACGCCGCCGATCACCATTTCTTCGAGCGCACGCTTTAGCCGCATGATGCAGCCTTCGCGGGTGCGGCCCTTGACGATCAGTTTGGCGATCATCGAGTCATAATACGGCGGCACCTTGTATCCGGCGTAGAGCCCGGAATCGACGCGGACATTCATCCCGCCAGCCGCGTGATAGCTGCTGACCAGGCCGGGTGAGGGGGCAAAGGTCCACGGATCTTCCGCATTGATGCGGCATTCGATCGCGTGGCCGTTGAATTCGATGTCTTCCTGCGCAACCGACAGCGGCTTGCCATCGGCAATGCGGATCTGTTCGCGCACCAGGTCAACCCCGGTGATCGCTTCGGTCACCGGATGCTCCACCTGCAGGCGGGTGTTCATTTCGATGAAATAGAACTCACCATTTTCCCACAGGAACTCGATCGTGCCAGCGCCGCGATAGCCCATATCGGCCATGGCCTTGGCAACGATGCCGCCCATCCGTTCCCGCTCTTCGGGCGAGATCACGGGCGAGGGGGCTTCTTCCAACACCTTCTGGTGGCGGCGCTGCAGCGAACAGTCGCGCTCGCCCAGATGGATGGCATTGCCGTTGCCATCGCCGAACACCTGAAATTCGATATGACGCGGATTGCCGAGGTACTTTTCGATATAAACCGTGGCATCGCCAAACGCGGCCTTGGCCTCACTCCCGGCCTGCTGGATCAGCGTTTCCAGCTCATCCGGGCCGTTGCAGACCTTCATCCCGCGACCGCCGCCGCCGGATGCTGCCTTGATGATCACCGGATAGCCTGCGGCTTCGGCAATCTGTTTGGCTTCTTCGATGTCGGAAACCGCACCATCCGAACCCGGGACCAGCGGCAGGCCGAGCGCGCCAGCGGTGCGCTTAGCCTCGATCTTGTCACCCATGGTGCGGATGTGTTCCGGCTTGGGGCCGATCCAGGTGATGTTGTGAGCTTCGACAATTTCCGCGAACTTGGCGTTTTCCGACAGGAAGCCATAGCCGGGGTGGATCGCATCGGCGTGGGTGATTTCCGCCGCGGAAATGATCGCTGCGACGTTAAGGTAACTGTCCTTGGCCGCAGGGGGGCCGATGCAGACCGCATGATCGGCCAGGCGCACGTGCATGGCATCGGCATCGGCGGTGGAGTGGACCGCCACCGTCTCGATTCCCATTTCGTGTGCCGCGCGGTGAATGCGCAGCGCGATCTCGCCGCGGTTGGCGATCAGGATCCGCGAGATGCCCATGGTATTGTGTGCCTTACGCGATCACGACCAGCGGCTGGTCAAATTCGACCGGCTGGGCATTGTCGACCAGAATTGCCGTGATCGTGCCGCCGCGAGGAGCGGTAATCGGGTTCATCACCTTCATCGCTTCGATGATCAGCAGGGTGTCACCTTCCTTCACCGCCTGGCCGACGCTGACGAAGTTTGCCGCACCAGGTTCAGGTGCCATGTAAGCAGTGCCGACCATCGGTGACTTGACGGCATTGGGATCATTGGCGGGCGCCGCCGGGGCAGCGGGCGCGGGAGCAACGGCTGCGGCCGGAGCGGCAGCCGGTGCGGCAACGGGTGCCGGAGCGGAATGGAAGACGGGGGCGACGCCGCCACCGCGCGAGACCTTGATCTTGCGATCGCCGTCCTCGACCTCAATCTCGGTCAGGCCCGTGTCGGCCAGCATTTCGGCCAGTTCGCGCACCAGCGCGGTATCGATATTCATTCCGGTGGGGCGGCTGCCTGCCTTACTGTCGGCCATGCGTTCCTCGACTGGTTACCTTTGGCCCCGCCTATGCGCGGGCAGGCAGGACTAGGCAAGTCCCCAGTAGCTTCGGAAGGGCCGCAACCCACAGAGTTCAGATAGTCGGCGTCGGTTCCACTGTCGGTGCCCCGGGCGCAGGTTCATGCTGCTCGGGTTCGTCTTCCTCGACCGGCTCCGGTGCGCGCGCAGGCTCACGTTTCGCTGCCGTCTCGGCGCGGGTTGCAGCAGCTTCGGCCCGCTGCGCTGCTGCTTCGGCCCGCGCGAGCTTTTCCGCCATATCGGTGTCGCGGCCAGAGCAGCCGGCCAGGCCAAGAACTGTTGCGAAGGCGATCAGCACCAGGGGGGCGGGGGATTTAGACAAGACTGCCGACACGGATTTGCACTCCATTGTTGCTGGCCCGGTGGACTTTCCTGATCGCCGGGCCAGCAGCACTTAACGCAAAAGTCTTACCGAATGATCGCGGACTACTTGTCGGACCCGGCGATCTTACCCCATTGGCGCGCAGCTGTGTAGCCGAGGTACCCGGTGCCAAAGAGGGCATAGAGCGCCTCGGGCAGGGCGGAAAGGTAGGCGGTCATGCCGGACGCGATCGCCTGTGCGGTGGCGGGGCGGAACGCAGCCACCAGACCCATCGGCAGCGACCAAAGCAGCAAGACATACATGACATAAAGAAAGCTGGGCCGCGCTCGGCCGGTCCACGGATCTTGCGAATTGGCCTCAGCGACTATCGCAGAGAGGCGGGCCTCGATCTCGGCCAGGGCTTGTGAGCCCTGCAACTGGAGCAGTTCAAGTTTGGCCTTGTCGCGCGCTCCCTTGTCGGGGATCACCTTGTCGATGATCGCGGCGACAGGGCCAATAAGAGCTTCGAGAATGGGCATGGTCAGGCTCCTTTGCTGTGCAAGAAGCCGAACCAGATAAGCGAATTTTCCAAAGTAGGAAAATGGTCGGGACGAGAGGATTCGAACCTCCGACCCCCACACCCCCAGTGTGATGCGCTACCAGGCTGCGCTACGTCCCGACCGGTTCCTGCCCGCATGCGGGCTGGGGAGCCGCGCTATAGGCAGGGTGTGGCATCATGGCAAGCGTGCTGCGACAATCAGCCGCTTTCCCGGTTCAAGCCCTTGAACCTGATCGGACAAGCGCCATTTGCGCCGGGTTAGACCGGTGGCTGCGTTGCTAAGGCAATCGCTTGCTGCTAGTCGCGCGCAATTGCGCCGAGGGCTGCTGCCTTTGGTGCCGGACAACCATTCGTCACGAAAGCCGTAACCGCGATGCAAACACCGCTTCTTCCGATCCTGGCCGCCGCTGGCGGCGCTGCTGGCGAGCCGCCGGTCTGGATCCAGTTCCTGCCGCTGGTCGCCATGGTGGTGATCTTCTGGTTCCTGATCTTGCGCCCGCAGATGCGCCGACAGAAAGAACAGCAGACCAAGCTGGCCGGCATCAAGAAGGGCGATCAGGTGCTGACGGGTGGCGGCCTGATCGGTAAGGTCATCAAAGTTGACGAACACTATGCCGAGATCGAACTGGGCCAGAACGTGAAGGTCAAGGCGCTGAAGTCCACCATCGCCGATGTCATCCCGCCCAGCGGCAAGGCTGCGAACGACTGATCCGGTCCGCATTTTCCAAGGCAGGTCCTAGATGCTAGATTTTCCGCGCTGGAAGCAGCTTTGGCTGTGGTCCATCACCCTGGTGGCCTGCCTTGCGGCGCTGCCTTCGCTGCTCTCCGTTGGCGGGGTCAACCTGCCCGATGGCCTGCCCAGTCCCAAGATCAACCTGGGTCTCGACCTGGCGGGCGGCAGCCACATCCTGCTTGAGGCTAACCCCGAGCAGGTTCGCCGTCAGCGGCTTGAGACGATGGAAGAAGATGTCCGGGCGCGGATGCGCCAGGCTGATCCTGCAATCCGCATTGGCGATATCTCGACCAAGGACGGGACGGTCAGCTTCATCGTTGCCGATCCGGGGCAGGTCGATGCCGCGCGTGAACAGTTGCAGACGCTGACCAGCGGTGCGCAATTGACCGGCCAGCGCGATTGGGACCTGCAAGTGCTTGACGGCAATCGCATCGTCCTGCGCCCGACCCAGGCCGGGATCGATCTGGCAATTAGTCAGGCGATGGATACTGCCACTGAAGTGGTTCGCAAGCGCATCGACGCGCTCGGTACGCGCGAACCGACCATCATCCGCCAGGGCGCGCAGCGTATCGTGGTGCAAGTGCCGGGCCTGAAGGATCCGGCTGCGCTGAAGAATCTTTTGGGCCAGACAGCCAAGCTGGAATTCAAGCTGGTTGATACCCTGGCCCTGCCGAGCGACGTGGCCCAGGGCATCGCCCCGCCGGGATCGGAAATCGTTCCGCTTGAGGCTAAGCCCGGTGCGACCGAACCGGCCGGAGCCATTGCCGTCAAGCGCCTTGGCGGGATCAAGGGCGATCGCCTGACCAACGCCCAGCAGAGCTTTGACCAGCAGACCAACGAGCCGGTCGTGACCATTACGTTCGACCAGCAGGGCGGTGCTAAATTTGCCAAGCTGACGACCGACAACGTGGGCAAGCCTTTTGCCATCATCCTTGACGGCAAGGTGCTTTCGTCGCCAGTCATCAACGAGCCGATCATTGGCGGAACGGCGCGCATTTCCGGCAGCTTCACGATCGAAAGTGCGAACCAGTTGGCGATCGCTCTGCGATCTGGCGCGCTGCCGGTTGACCTGAAGGTTGTGGAAGAACGCTCGGTTGGTCCGGACCTTGGGGCAGATTCGATCGAGAAGGGCATGATCGCCTTTGGGGTTGGCACGCTGGCGCTGATGATCTTCATGCTGGTCACCTATGGCCGCTTCGGGGTCTACACCAACGTCGCACTGGTTTTGAACACGCTGATGATCCTGGGGGTCATGGCAATCATGAACACCACGCTGACCTTGCCGGGCATCGCTGGCTTCGTGCTGACGATCGGTGCCGCAGTCGACGCCAACGTGCTGATCAACGAGCGTATCCGTGAAGAGCGCGCGCGCGGGCGGCGGGTCGTGAATGCCGTTGAAATGGGCTATTCCGAGGCCAGCCGCGCGATCTTTGACGCCAATATCACCAACGTGATCGCGGCGACGCTGATGTTCGTCTTCGGTTCCGGCCCGGTCCGTGGCTTCGCAGTCGTCCTTATGATCGGCATCGCCACTTCGGTCTTCACTGCTGTTACCCTGACCCGGATGTGGGTTGCCATCTGGCTGCGCCGCGCGCGTCCGGCTGACCTGGTGCTTTGAGGGATCAATCCGATGAAACTGCTCAAGCTTGTTCCCGACAATACCAACATCCGCTTCCTGCGCTGGCGCGTGCCGTTCTACGCGATCAGTGTGCTGCTGATTGCGGCATCCTGGGGGATGGTCCTGACCAAGGGTCTGAACCTGGGGGTGGACTTTGTCGGCGGTCAGATGATCCGCGTCACCTTCCAAAATACGGCCGCCGCACCGGTGGCTGAACTGCGTGAAACGGTTGGCAAGCTGGGTTACGGCGAACCGATCATTCAGCAATTCGGCAAGCCGAACGAAATCTCGATCCGGATGAAGCTGCCGGAAGGTTCGGCCCAGAATGCCGATCTAGCCGATCAGATGGCCCGCAAGATTACGGCGGCGATCAAGGCCGATCATGCAGATGCCCGCATCGACGGCGTGGACTCCGTTTCGGGCAAGGTTTCCGAAGAGCTGGGCAAGCAGGGCTTGCGGGCGTTGCTTGCGGCAATGGCTGCGATCTCGATCTACATTTGGGTTCGGTTTGAATGGCAGTTCGGGGTGGGGGCAATGTTCAGCCTGATCCACGACGTGTCGCTCACGCTCGGAATGTTTGCGATCACGCAGATGGAGTTTGACCTGAACATCGTGGCAGCGCTCCTGACCCTGATCGGTTACTCGCTCAACGATACGATCGTGGTTTACGACCGGATCCGCGAAAACATGAAAAAATTCCGCCGCATGCCAATGCCGGAACTGCTGGACCTGTCGGTGAACGAAACGCTGAGCCGCACCATGGTGACTTCGCTATCGGTGCTGATTACGCTGGTTGCGTTGCTGCTGCTTGGCCCGAATGTCATCTTTGGCTTTACCGCTGCGATCACGCTGGGGATCTTCGTTGGGACCTATAGCTCGGTCTACATGGCTGCGCCGATCCTGATCTGGCTGAAGGTCAACCCGACCAGCTTCGTGCCGACCGAGACCGAGGTTGAGCGTCAGGAGCGCCTGACGCGCGAAGGCGCTTAATCCTGGACCAGACGCCGCCAGTGCTCGACAAGTGCGGCGGCGTTGGTTTGCCAACTCATCCCGGTGACAGCCTGCTGCACGCGTTCGGGTGAGGGCGGGGAGGCCAGCAATTCAGTAACGGCGGCGGCGATGGCCGCGCTGTCACGCGGGACAAGGCGGCCCCAGTCCGGTGCGGTGATCAGTTCCTGCGCCCCTGGAATGGCTGTGGCTACGATCGGCGTGCCGCAGGCGAGCGCTTCAACCCAGGCGTTCGCCAGTCCTTCACTGGAAGAGGGCAGCACAAATACATCTGCGGCATTTAGCAGGATCGGCAGTTCGCCGTGAGGCACCGGGCCCAGAAAGCGCACGCGCTCCGCTACGCCAAGTTGCTTCGCCAAGGTTCTTAGTGCGGGTTCGTCCTCACCTTTGCCGGCAATCAAAAGGATTGCTTCCGGCAATCTTGCAATCGCCTCGATCACGAACTGCTGGCCCTTGCGCGGGATCAGCGCGCCGACTGTCGCAAGCACGGGCTTGTCACGCGGCAGACCAAGCTGGTCGCGGCACATCCGGCGGTCATAAGGCCGGAACAGATCGGTATCGAGCCCGGTGCGGTGCAAGGTGATCTTGTCCCGCGGGATGCCCAG
>JBEGJL010000265.1:0-2998 GCA_041184605.1 Pseudomonadota bacterium | reverse complement strand
GCTCAACCAGCAACTGCACGATACGGGTCTGTTCTACCGGAAACAGTTCGTCCCACATGGGCTCGAGCGTGGTCAGGGCCTCCCGGGCTTCGTCTTCGGTGATGGCAGGCAGATGGCCTTTAGCTGCCTTTGCCGAACCAGCCATGATTTCTGGCTGGCGGAATATGGCGCGCAGCTGCTCGATGACCGCACTCTCGATCTCGGCGGCCGGCACTCGGCTGACCGGGCAGACACCCGCCCCATGGCGCAGCACGGACTGGCTGACGTAGTAGCGGTAAAGCTTGCCGCCCTTGCGTGTGTGGGTCGGCGAGAACGCTGCGCCATCCGGCCCCCAGAGCAGGCCTTTGAGCAATGCAGGCGTGTTGCAGCGCGTGTGCGCCGCCCGCTTGCGAGGACTTTCGGTAAGGATGGCATGGACCTTGTTCCAGGCATCCTGGGAGATGATCCTCTGGTGCTCGCCGGGATAGCTGGTGCCCTTGTGGACCGCTTCGCCTAGATAGACCCGGTTCTTCAAGAGGCGGTGCAGGAACCCCTTGGTGATGACACCTCCCTGCTTGGTCGTGATACCGCGATCGCGCAGGTCTCGCAGCATGACGGTTGCCGAACCGCACTGCGCAAACTGGTCGAAGATGTAGCGGACGTGGGCAGCTTCGGTGTCGTTCACGACCAGTTTGCGGGCCTGCACGTCATATCCAAGCGGCGGGCAGCCACCCATCCACATGCCCTTGGCGCGCGAGGCCGCAATCTTGTCACGAATGCGTTCGCCGGTCACCTCGCGCTCGAACTGGGCAAATGACAGCAGCACGTTCAAGGTCAGGCGGCCCATGCTGTTGGTGGTGTTGAACGACTGTGTGACGGAGACGAACGTCACCTCATTGCGGTCGAACACTTCGACCAGCTTGGCAAAGTCCATCAGCGATCGCGACAGGCGGTCGATCTTGTAGACCACCACCACATCGACCAGCCCGTCTTCGATGTCAGCCAGCAGGCGCTGCAGCGCAGGGCGTTCCAACGTGCCGCCGGAGATGCCGCCATCGTCATATTGATCGCGAACCAGCACCCAGCCTTCCCCGCGATGACTGGCAATATAGGCCTCGCAGGCTTCCCGCTGGGCATGGAGGCTGTTGAACTCTTGGCTTAGTCCTTCTTCCGATGATTTGCGCGTATAGACCGCGCAGCGCAGCTTGCGGGTGATTGTCTGGGTCATGCCGCCCTCCTGTGATGCTTGAGACCGAAGAAGACCCAGCCATTCCAACGGGTGCCGGTGATGGTCCGGGCAATGGCCGACAGGGATTTGTATGGGCGGCCCTGCCACTCAAAGCCGTCGCGGGTGACAGTGACGCAGTGCTCGGTACCCTGCCATTCGCGGATCAGCCGGGTGCCGATGATGGGTTTGAGGTCCGTGCGGATGCGGCGGGTGGTAATGTTCCCGCCGTCCAGTTGTTCCCCCAGTTCCTGCAGGCGCCGCACTGTCTCGGGCTTGATGCCGCCGTAGGTCAGTTCCTGAATACGGTAGCCCAGCCTGGTCTCGATGTAGCGCCGGTTGAACAGCGGCGGTTCGGTATTGAACAGGGCGCGCCACTGCTTCTTCAGTTCGGTGCCGGACATGGTCTTCAGCGCAGCGAGGCGCGCGGGGATCGGGTTGGTTATGGTCATGCAGCTCTCCTTCGAGTTGGAGGTGCACTAACGCTCTGTTCGGGTGTGAAGTGTAGCGGAAAGTCTCCGGTATCAGGGGACAACGACCGGTGGTTGCGCAGGTGCAGGCGGGCGATGCCTAGACCCAGAATGGCGCAGAGTTCAGCGCGCCGTTCGGCTGGCTTCATAAGGCTGGGATGGAGCGCGTTCGGACGCTTCATGGCCCTGAATTGGGGCATGTCGTCGTTGGCGCTGGTGATGATGGAATTGTCGGCTTTTCTCATGCGCGCAGGATCGCCGAATCAGGCCATTCACCGCTACGTTCGAAGGGGTTATCCTGTAGTTCACAGCTTTACCCCGGGGAGGGTTGAACGGTTCAACCCTTTGTGTCGTGGCGCTCTTGCGGGGTATTATTGTTCTATTTATGTTCCAGTCTCACCCACTCACGATTCGGAACACAAATGCCTATCGCCAATCTCGATCGAACCCGTTGGAAACTGCAGGATGCATATCATCACGTAGGCCAAGCGATGCACGCCTTCTTTGAAAATGAGATTGGCGAAAAAATCCCGCGCAGACGAAAGGACGGCGAGGCAGATGCGCACTTCGATGATTATTATGAGCATCAGGGCGCGGCAGAGGTTCTGCTCGCACTGCGCGATGGCGACCTGATTGCGACTGGAAGGTTTTCATCCGAGCTCAATCCGCAATGGCCTGATCATGAAGATCTGAAGTGGATTTTCCACGCCGGAGAGGCCAAAACCATTGAACCAGGCGAATGGCGCAGTGGCCGCCTGACCTGTGAAAACATCGGCAACGGCTTTGTCCTAACCCTTAAAGAGGGCGAGTATGTCGATATTACGGTGCCAGCTTTTTTTGTGCAGGCAATTTGGCCAATTTCCAAACCGGTCAGAATGACCAGCGCCGATCCGTGGAGCTATACGACACCCTACATCGAACTGATCAATCGGGCGATCGTCGAGAATAACCTCAGCGACATCGAGCAATCGAAGAAGGACGTACTGGTCGACTGGTTTAAGGATCAGCATGTCGACGGTGAACTGCTATCGGGGAACCTGGCCAATGCCATGGCAACGATCATCCGCATGCCGTCATCCCAGCGCGGCGGTGGCAAGCGCAGCTGGCCGCGATGATCGATATCCAGTAGCTTTATCGATCATGAAATGATCAAAATCATGATCGATAAATCTGGCTCACCCATTTGAAGCGGGGCTCTCATGAGCGCTTTCAAAAGCATTATGCAAGGCTTGAAAGAGGCCCTGGCCGTTGCCCAGGGCATGGATGTCGGGGCCCGAATACACAAAGTGCGCGGCCTTGCTCGCGATAAGAAACACGCCTCGCA
>JBEGJL010000264.1:0-7137 GCA_041184605.1 Pseudomonadota bacterium | reverse complement strand
GGTGGAGGCTGAGCGAATCGCTCATCAAATGGCGATAGCGTTCAACCATGCCAAGCGCTGCCCGGACGGTCGACTGCTGGCCCAGCACCAGCCCGGCCACGCCGATATTGGCCAGCCGGCGCCGGGTGGCAAGGCGCAGGCCAAGGTCGGCGATGCCATGCCGTTCGGCCAGACCATCCAGCAGCCAGGCCACCGTTTCAGCCGGAATCGTAAGGTCCGCGCGCGCGAGCATCGCCGGATCGATCCCCGCCTGGCGCAGCGCGGCATAAGGATCGCCCCCCGCCTCAAGCACCACGGCTGGCAGATCGAGCAGGGCGGTGGCGCGGACTCGAGTGGCGGCGGGCATTTTGGCCTTGTCGCAAACTATCTATGACTTGTCATCAAATGATAGCACGCGGCGAGCGGCAAGGCGGTAGACCGGCAGCAAGAAAACGAAGGCTTGGGAGAAGGCCGATGAAGGTAACACCGCTCACCTGCGCATTGGGTGCCGAGATCAGCGGCATCCGCTTGGCTGAGGCGGCCACGAACGCCGATCTGGGCGGCGCGCTTGAAGCTGCGCTGCTGCAATACAAGGTCCTGTTCCTGCGCGATCAGGAGATGACCGATGCGGAGCATGCCGGGGTGGCGCGGCGCTTTGGCGAGCTGGAGGACCATCCGCTGACTTCCAGCGTCGATGGCGAGCCAGGCATCATCCATATCTGGAAGAGCCCGGAAAGCCCGCCGGAGCGCTATGAGAATTCGTGGCACCACGACGCGACCTGGCGCGAGTGCCCGCCGATGGGGGCGGTGCTGCGCTGCCTGGAATGCCCGCCGGTTGGTGGCGACACGATGTGGGCCAACATGGAACTGGCTTATGAGCGGCTGCCCGATCACGTGAAGGAAGACATTGCCGACCTGCGCGCGCGTCATTCGATGGAATCGGTCTTCATGGCCGCCAAGCCGATCGAGGAACGCCTGGCGATGAAGGAACGCTTCCCCGATCCGGAACACCCTGTGGTCCGGACCCATCCGGTCACGGGCAAGAAGTCGCTGATGCTGGGGGCCTTCGCCACCCACTTTACCAACCACCACACCGCCAAGCGGGTGCGTTTTGGCCAGGATGCCTCGCCCGGCCGGAACGATTTGATGAATTACCTGCTCTCGCAATCAACGATCCCGGAATACCAGCTGCGCTGGCGCTGGACCCCGGGTTCGGTGGCGATCTGGGATAACCGCTGCACCCAGCACTATGCGGTGATGGACTACCCGCCCTGCGTGCGCCGGATGAACCGCGCGACGATCATGGGCGACCGCCCCTTCTAAACACCAAGCCAAAGCATAATCCGGGAGAATGCCATGAAGTTCTATTCCGACAGCGTCGGCACCGCCTGCATCGATGTTGATGCCCTGCCGTGGGTGCCCTTCCTGCCTTATTCAGACCAGCTGCATCTCAAGCTGATCAAGCTTAACCCGATCAATGGCGAGTGGACCTCGCTGCTGCGCGTGCCGGCCGGGATGGAAATGCCCAAGCACCACCATGCCGGAACGGTCCACGTTTACACCATCCAGGGCAAGTGGCGTTACAAGGAACATGATTGGGTCGCCGGGCCCGGCAGCTTCGTTTACGAAACGGCGGCCTCTGCTCACACCCCGGTGGCCGAGCCCGGCGAAGACGTGATCACGCTGAACATCGTGGTGGGCGATTGGAACGTGCTTGATGAAAACGACAACATCCTGGCGGTAGAGAACTGGAAGTCGATGCTGAAGCGCTATGCGGACTATTGCGCCTCTGCCGGGATCGAGCCGGTCGACATCACCAGCTTCGCCGGCAATTGAGCCTCCATGCCGGCGCGGTTTGAACACGCCCGCATCGCCGTTTCCCGCGCCACGCTGCACTGCGTGAGCGCGGGTCCGGCCGATGGCGCCCCACTGCTCTTGCTGCACGGTTGGCCGCAGACGTGGTTCATGTGGCGCGACGTCATGCCATTGCTGGCCGCGGCGGGATACCGCGTGATCGCGCCGGACCTAACCGGGCTGGGGGATTCAAGCCGTCCCGAGGAAGGCTATGACAAGGCCACGATCGCCCGCGACATGGCCGAAATGATGACCGCGCTGGGCCACGATCGCTTTGCGGTAGTGGCGCACGACTGGGGCGGGCCGGTCGCCTTTTTCCTGGCCGTGCAGTTTGCGGAGCGGGTGCGGGCCATGGCCGTGTTCGACGCGCCAGTGCTGGGCGATGGCGGACCGATCGAGCACCACGGGCGGTGGCATTTCGGGTTCCATGCCTTGCCTGGTCTGCCCGAAGCGCTGACCGAGGGCCGGGAAGACACCTATCTGCGGTTCTTCTATCGCTTTGGCGGGGCCAGTCCCGACGCGATCGAGGAAGCAGCGCAGGCCGAATATGTCCGCGCCTATAGCCAGCCCGGGGCGATGACCGCCGGCTTCAACTATTATCGCGCTGTCCCGCAGGACATTGCGGCGGCCACGGCTTTTCGCGAATCCGGGCAGCGACTGGCGATGCCGCTGCTGATCTACGGCGGCGATCCGGCAACCCGCGGCCGCGGCATGACCGCATTAGAAAGCTGGGCCAGAGTGGCGGACAATGTCACCGGCGGCGTTGCCGAGAATTGCGGGCATTGGATTCCGGAAGAGCGGCCTGACTTCGTGGCCGAAGAAGTGGTGCGCTTTCTGGATGGGCGCTAACAGTGCCCGGTCCTTGACCGGCGGGAAGATAGCCGGTCGACTAGCCGTCGATCAGCTGTTCGATCGCCGCGAGCAGGGCATCCTTTGCAGCCATTCCTGGCAAGTCGGGCCATTGCGGGTGCGAGCGGCCGATTGTGGTCCATGCGCCGATGCTCATTGTCAGGATCGCGAGCGCGCGGCCCTGGCGAGTGGCTGCATCCAGGTCAGGCCGGATCGCGGCCAGCAGCGCGGCATAGTGCCCGGCGATCCAGTGATACCAGGAGCTCTGCCGGGCCAGCAGCGCCGGGTTGTAAAGGTAATGCGCGAAGGACCCGAGCGCGAGGCGGTCGCTTTCGGTCACGACATAGCCCAGGTGCAAGGCGCACAATTTGAGCAGGCGCTGGCGGGGTTCATTGCCGGGCTCCAGCAGTACCCGCTCGGCCGAGCGGTAAAACCCGCTGAAGGCCTGGTCGAAGATGGCATCAAACATCGATTCCCGGGTCGGGAAATGGTGGCGCAACGCAGACTGCGTGATGCCGACCCGGCGGGCCACGGCTTCCTGCGAGATCGCATCGATCCCGACTTCATCGATCATGGCCCGGGCCTCGTCCATGATTCGGCGGCGGGTGCGTTCGCCCTTGGTCACGCGTTCCGCTACCGCCGTTTCGAGAACCGCCAAGTTCCGCCTCCATCGCGCAATGCGCCTGAACCTGCGGGAATCCTAGCCATATGCACGGCAGCTTGTCACGCAAAATAAAACCACTTGTTAAGCGGAAAAATGCGCGTAGGCTGACCATCAGGCAGAAAATGGGAGAGAACGATGTCGCTGACAGTGCAGAACATCACGCCGGTGATCGGCGCAGAGGTTTCGGGTATCGATCTGACGCAGCTGGATGATGTTTCCGCCGCCGCGCTGCGGCGCCTGCTGGCCGATCGCAGCGTCCTGGTATTCCGTGACCAGCAGCTGGACCACGCTGCCCACAAGCGCGTGGCGGCCTGTTTCGGGACGGGCGAACTGCACTGCCACCCCCTGGCCACTGTTGCCGGCAGTGCCGATCCGGCCGTCCTGCCGATCAAGACCACGGCCACTTCAGCCTATGCCGTCGGCGATGGCTGGCACACCGATGTGTCCTGCGACCGCACCCCAATCCGCGCTTCGCTGCTCTACATGCACGAAGCCCCCGAAGGCGGCGGGGGCGATACAATGTTCGCCAGCATGACCGAAGCCTATGCCCTGCTGTCCGCCCCGGTCCGCGAACTGATCGGCAAGCTGAAGGCCGTTCATGATGGCGCCCTGCCGTGGCGGCAGGGATACGGCAAGGAACCGCCCGCCGGGACCGAGTACAACCGCACCGCGCACCCGATGGTCATCGCCCATCCGGACAATGGCAAGCCGCTGCTGTGGGTCAACCGCGGCTTCACCACCCAGATCGAAGGGGTGAACAAGCTGGAAAGCCGAGCCCTGCTGGAAATGCTGTTCAACCACATCGAAGCGACCCCGCGCCTGCAATGCCGGGTGCGCTGGGATGCGCGCACCCTGGTGATCTGGGACAATATCGCCACCCAGCACCACGCCGTGTGGGACTATTTCCCGCACACCCGCTATGCCGAGCGCGTCTCGGTGATCGGCGGCGAATTGCAGGCGGCCTGATTGCCGGGCCCGTCTGACCGCAGTCAGCAGCCGCTGTTGCTGCTGGGCTTTTTCTTGTCGCTGCATGTGCTGAACCAGGTTGATCGCAACCTGATCGCCAGCTTCGGGCCCGAAATCGTGCGGGATCTGGGCCTGAGCCGGACCGAATTCGGGATTGTGACCGGAATAGCCTTTACTATCGCCTATGCCGTTACCGCGCTGGCTGCGGGGGTGCTGGCCGATCGCTATGGGCGGACCCGAATTCTCGCCTCAGGTCTAGCGACCTGGAGCGCCTTCACGGCATTGTCAGGCGCGGCGCGCGGCTTTCTCTCCCTGGTTGCTTTGCGGCCCTTTGTTGCCACCGGGGAAGCAACCCTGATCCCGGCGGCAACAGCGATTCTGTCCGAACGGTTCTCTCCCGCGCGCCGGGCTACCGCGATCGGGGTGTTCTTCATGGGCGTGCCGCTGGGCGTGGGGGCCAGCTTCTTTATCGCCGGGCAGCTTGGCCCGCTGCTGGGCTGGCGCGGTGTCTTCATGCTGCTCGGCCTGATCGGTCTGATCTTTGTTGTCGGAGTGCTGGCCCTGCAAGACAGGCGTCAGCCTGCTCTGGCTGAGGCTGGCGAACCGGCCCGTACCGCCGGTGCCGTGCTGGCTGACCTGGGGCGTGAACTGCGCGCCAATTCAGACCTGCGGTTGGGTTTGGCCGGGACAGTGCTGATGCATGTCTACCTGGCCGGAGGCCCTTTTGTGAAGCTGTGGCTGGTGGAAGAACGCGGCTTTGCCAGCGAGCGAATCGCCGTGACCTATGGCCTAGCGGTCGTGGTGTTCGGGGTGATCGGTGCCGGGCTGGGGGGCACTTTGGCAGATTGGTACGCCCGCCATTTCCGCGGTGGACGGGCCACGTTTCTGGCGCTGTTCGTGGCTGCACTTGCTCCGTTCATCATCGCCTTCCGCTTTGCCGAGCCGGGTTCGGTGTTGTTTTACGCCGGGATGGGCGCAGGGATCCTGTTCTTTTCCGCGTTCTATGGCCCGGCCTTTGCCGTCATGCAGTCCGTCACTCCTCAACGGCTTCACGCGTCGATCACCGGGCTGTCGATGCTGCTGGTCAATGTGCTGGCGCTAGGACTTGGCAGCCTGGCCATTGGCGCGGTCAGCGACATGCTGCTGGCCCGGGGGAGCCACAATGCTCTGACCCTGCCGCTGATCGTGGCTGACCTGATATCGCTGCTGACGATCCTGTGCTTTGCCCGGATCGGCTGGCGCGAATGGCGGACCATCAATCGGGAAAGCGCCGCAACGGGTCCGACTTGACCGGATTTGTCGATTACTGTGTTTCGGAAATCCTGTTGGGCAGCTAGATTATGGCAAGTTAGCCGATCCTCCAAGCTGGCCCGCGCCAGCGCAACAGGAGGAGAGACAACCCATGCAGATGCGCAAGATCGCGTTGGCCGCAATGCTGGCCGCCGTTTCGCCGCTGGCCCTGGCCGGCGCTGCCCAGGCTGAAACTGCCGTTCCGGCAGCCAGCACCGAGACCGCCAAGGAGTGGTACCCCAAGACGCTGGACCTGACTGCGCTGCGTCAGAACGAAGCGCAGGCTAACCCCTATGGCCCCGACTTCAACTATGCCGCCGAGTTTGCCAAGCTCGACCTGGCCGCTGTCAAGGCTGACATCCGCAAGGTGCTGACCACGTCGCAGCCCTGGTGGCCGGCCGATTATGGCCATTACGGTCCGTTCTTTATCCGCATGGCCTGGCACAGCGCCGGCACTTACCGTTCGGGCGATGGGCGTGGCGGCTCTGACGGCGGCGAGCTGCGGTTCGAGCCGCTCAATTCCTGGCCTGACAACGTCAACCTCGACAAGGCGCGCCGTCTGGTCTGGCCGATCAAGCAGAAGTATGGCCGCGCCCTGTCGTGGGGCGATCTGATGATCCTGACCGGCAATGTTGCCATGGAGGACATGGGCTTCAAGACGCTGGGCTTTGCCGGAGGTCGCATCGATGCCTGGCAGCCGGACGTGGTGTTCTGGGGCCCGGAAAAGAAGCTGCTGGCTGATGAGCGCCGCGATGCGAAGGGTAACCTGAAGGGTCCGCTCGCTGCGGTGCAGATGGGCCTGATCTACGTCAATCCGGAAGGCCCGAACGGCAACCCCGATCCGCTGGCCGCTGCCGCTGACATCCGCCGCGCATTCGGTGCCATGGCGATGAATGACGAAGAAACCGCGGCACTGATCGCGGGTGGGCACACCTTTGGTAAGGCACACGGTGCCCGCAAGCCGGAAGAATGCGTCGGCAATGACCCCGGCACGGCGGCGATTGAGCAGCAGGGCAAGGGCTGGGCCAACAAGTGCGGCAAGGGCCATTCGGAAGATACGATCACCAGCGGCCTTGAAGGCGCCTGGACGGCCAATCCGATCGCCTGGACCAGCCAGTACCTCGACAACCTCTATGGTTTCGAATGGGTCAAGACCAAGAGCCCGGCCGGCGCCACCCAGTGGGTGCCCAAGGATGCCGCCGCAGCGAACATGGTGCCTGACGCGCATCGCGCCGGTGTCCGTCATGCGCCGATTATGTTCACCACCGACCTGGCGCTCAAGGAAGACCCTGGCTTCCGCAAGATCACCCAGCGTTGGCACAAGAACCCTCAGGAATTTGCGGATGCCTTTGCCCGAGCCTGGTTCAAGCTGACCCACCGCGACATGGGCCCGCAGGCCCGTTATCTTGGCCCGGATGCGCCCAAGGTGACTTTTGCCTGGCAGGAACCGCTGCCCAAGGCGGACTATCCGCAGGTTGAAGCGGCAGACGTTGCTACGCTCAAGGGCCGGATCGCCGCTTCAACCTGCGGATAGT
>JBEGJL010000263.1:0-8460 GCA_041184605.1 Pseudomonadota bacterium | reverse complement strand
TCATAGGCTGACAGGCGTTCCAGCAACCGCTCGGCATTAAGCGGTCCGACAAGGTAGTCATCGGCCCCGGCGCGCAGCGCCCGACGTTTGTCATCGGGTTCGGCGCTTTCCAGCACCATGGTGATATGGCTATCGCGTGTGGCCTGTGCCTCGCGCAGGGTCCGGACCATTTCCAGCCCCGAGCGATCGGGTAGCAGCCAGTCGACAAAGCACCACACCGGGCCCGGCAGCGCTTCAGGCAGGCCCGCCTCAAGCGGTGCCACCGTCAAATCGGGACGGTGCCGCTTCAGCCCCTGCAACAAGGCCTGGGGTGGGGTGGTGATGAGTACGGTTGCGTTTGCGGACATCGGCTATGCTCGTTGCTTCCCGACAAGCATGGCGCAGCTAGATGACGGATTCGTGACGGTATCTTTGCATGGCTCGACGCCGGAAAAGTGCCGGTGACGTCACAAAGTTGTCATAAAAATCCCCGTGAATCTGGCGTTTTTCGAGCCTATGCTGCGCGCCCACGGAGAGGATCATCGGTCATGAAGTTTCGTCTTGTTGCGCTGCTGGGGGCGCTCCTGCTGGCCAGTCCGGTTCATGCTGAGCGCCTGAAATTTGATCATCGTCTCGCGCCACAGCTCAAGGCGGTGTTCGATGCCAATGATCCCGGCATGATCGATTTCAACGACAAAAATCCGCGCTATGTCACCGACCTGATCGCGATCGAGGGCAAGTCGGCACAGGACTGGACCGAGGCCCTGCTGATCGTCGCGCGCACACCGGACAAGAAGGTTCGAACCGTTGCGGATTGGGTGGCGGAACTCCAGGGTGAGGGGCAGCGGCGGTGTGCCAGTACCTTCCGCACCGTGACTGCCGATGCGCGTTCCACCACGTTCGAGCGTCGCTCCACCGGGTGCCAGCCAGGCTATCCTCCGGTTGCCTTGTATCGGGTTGTTGCGGGCCAGCGGTCGCTGTTCCTGCTGGGCTTCCTTCACAAAGGCGAGCCGAGCGCGCTCGTTCAACAGCAATGGCGGGCGGTGCTGGCATCCGCAGCGATTGAATAGGCTGTCAGCCGCCCCGCGACACTGACGCAGAACCCGTGTCAGAGGGTTTTGTCATATATCTGTCGCTTTGACGTCAGCTAACCTACGCACAAGCGACACATCGAACTCCTAGTGGCGGCCTTGAGGTCGGCAGGGGGTCGATTCGCAAACCCGAAATTCCCCTGAGCCCGGCATCGCGAAGAATGCTGATCTATTTTCTCAGGGAAGAAACCCAATGAACCGCTTCACTGTCCGCTCGACTGCATCGCTTTTTGCCCTTGCCACCGCTTTGGGCCTGGCCGGCACTGCCCATGCCGCTGTCACCGTGACCGCCGATGCCGTTTTCGTCGATGCTGCTGCGCCCGAAGGTGGCGCCGATGCGCCACAGCAGGATGCCGCTGCCGCACCCGCCGCCGAAAGCCAGACCGATGGCCTGACGGACATCGTCGTGACCGCGACCAAGCGTGAAACCAACCTGCAGCGCACTCCGATCTCGATCTCGGTGATGGGATCGGAAACGAGTCGCGAACGCAAGGTGCAAAGCTTGCTCGATCTCGCTGATGGCGGGGTCCCCAGCCTTCGCGTCGCCCCGTTCGAATCGCGCCAGTCCGCCTTGACCGTCGGTATCCGCGGGATCGTGCCGCTGGATGCCAACCAGCCTGCCCGCGAACAGGGCGTCGGCATCTACATTGATGGCGTCTATCTGGGTCGCCAGCATGGCCTCAACACCGGCCTGTTCGACGTGGAGCGCGTCGAAGTGCTTAAGGGGCCCCAGGGCACTCTGTTTGGCCGTAATACCGAAGGCGGCGCGGTTTCGATCGTGTCAAAGGCGCCAACTGGCGAATGGGGTGGCCGCATCGATGGCAGCCTTGGCAATATCGGCAGCTATAATGCCGGTTTGCACCTTAACCTTCCTGAGGTTGCCGGCTTCTCGCTCAAGATTGACGGCGTAATTGCGCATCAGGATGCCGTGACCGAAAATCCTCTGGCTGGTCAGGCCGGGTGGGGACAATTCCATCGCAAGGGGCTCCGCGCCGCGGTTCGCTGGCAGCCGGTTGATGGGATCACCAACGATTTCTCTTTCGATACTGCGCATGACGAAAACTCGCCGTTCTACAGCCAGCTGTTGAACTACAATCCGAATAACTGCCTGAGCGGCGGTACCAACGCTGCTCCGCTGGCAATTCCGGCGGGCAGCACCTGTGTTACTCCGGGTACTGATTTCATCGGCACTCAGGGCACGATCAAGCCGCTTACGCCGGGTGTTGTCGTCAATGGCACCACGCTGATGCGCGTGGCCGATATCGGCGTTCCCCAGAAGGTTACCGTGGACAAGACCTTCGGCTACACGAACGTCTTCAAGTGGAAGATTGCCCCCGAAATCGAACTGCGTTCGATCACCGCCTGGCGCGGGGTCGAAGTTGAGCAGAACGATAACGCCGGTGGTCTGCACCGAGTCCCGGTGGTCAACCTGACCGCGTCCTGCGCCGGTGCCAACTGCGCTTTCAGCCGCTACAGCCGAGCCGACCTTAATCAGCGCCAGTTCAGCCAGGAAATCCAGGCTGTTGGTTCGATCGGATTGGTCGATTACGTGGCCGGCTTCTATTACTTCAACGAACGCGTCCGTGACGATGCTGCGACACCGAACTCGATGGGTGCCACTGCGGTCGTCACCAACGGGCTAGTAACCGGCGTGACCTTTGCCCCGATCCCGTTCTGCACCGGCGCAGCCGTACCCGGCCTTGGCGCTGCCGTGCAGGGTTGCTCGATCGACCGCGCATCCAGCGTTCGCTCGAAGAGCTATGCGGCCTACGGCCAGGCCACCTGGAACGCGAGCGAGCAGCTGCACCTGACTGTCGGCGGGCGCTATACCAAGGACAAGAAGCAAGGCGAACTGCTGTGGTCGCGCGGTGTGAACTACGCTTCGAACCCAACGGTTGCTGCGACGAACGGCTATGCTCCGCTCGACAAGGAATGGAGCCGCTTCAATCCCATGGCAACGCTGGCCTATGATTTCAGCAATGCCGTTCATGCCTATGCCAAGTATGCCACGGGTTATCGTGCCGGCGGCGCTAGCTCGCGCACTTCGGACTACCGGGCATTCAACCCGGAAGACGTGAAGAGCTATGAAGTGGGCCTGAAGGCTGATCTGTTCGATCGCCGTGCGCGCCTCAACCTGGCGGCTTACCTGATGGACCGTAAGGGCAGCCAGGTTGACCTGTCGACCATTCAGCCGACCGCGACCGGCAACTTCAACAACCTGGTGACCTTCAATGCGCCGGGTACGACCAAGATCCGCGGGATCGAGGCGGACCTGACCGTGAAGCCGACCGATCGTCTGAAGTTCGATCTGTCCTATGCTTACACTTACACCGACATTCCGGCGGTCCCGGTCACCTATCGTGAATTCACTTCGGCCGGTGCGCCGACTGGACAGTCGACTACGGTGCTTCAGAAGTTCTATATCGTGTACACCCCGCGCAACGCGGCCAGCGCCTCGGTGGATTATGAGCTTCCGGTGGGTTCTGCAGATACCAAGATCAAGTTCCACGTTGATGCCAACTATTCGCAGGCAACGCAGAGCTTCGATCAGTTCTCGGTCAAGGCTGATGAAAGCTTCATTGTCAATGCCCGCCTTTCGGTGATCGATATCGATGTGGGCGTTACCAAGCTCAATCTGGGCCTGTGGAGCCGTAACCTGTTTGACAACCAGCTGGTTTACCGCCGCGATCCGTCGAACAGCCTGCCGGCGGTACAGTCGAACGCTGCAACCGGTGTGGCCAACATCACCCGGATCGGCAACAACAACAACATCTTTGGTGACTATGGCAACTTCAACATGCCGCGCACCTTTGGCTTGGACGCGTCAATCAAGTTCTAAGTTTCAGGTATCTTCCCTGAACTCGCGGGGCGGGAGACTTCGGTTTTCCGCCCCGTTTTTTATGCGAGCCCGCGCAGGATCACATAGCCGCCGATGGCGATGACGAGCGCTGCGAAGGCCAGTTCCATCATCCGTTTCCGGTTGGCGAGGCGCTGGCCAAGTGGGATCCCGATCCCAGCACCGATCAGGCCGCCGATCACCATCAAGCCGACCAGCGCCCAGTCCACATAGCCGGAAAGGGCATAAGAGGTGGCCGTCGTCAGACCCAGCGCGGTGACCACGACCAGCGAGGTTCCCACCGCGATGCGCAGCGGCATACGGGTGGCCATCACCAGACCGGGAACGATCAGGAAGCCCCCGCCGATCCCGAAGAAGCCAGCCAGCAGGCCAACCCCAAAGCCAGTCGGAATCAGGCGGGGCAAAAGGACCGATGCGGTGCTCCGCTCAAGCCGGACATCGGGATTGTCAGAGGTCTGGCGTGGCCGCAACATCGACAGGCCAACCAGCACCATCAGCGCCCCAAACAGGGCGAGCAGGCGCTGCCCATCCATCGCCTTGCCAGCTTCAGCGCCAAGTGCCGCGCCCAGGGTACCGGCGAGGGCGAATGTTACTGCACAGGGCCATTTGACATTGCCGCTGCGGGCATGGCCGATCAGGCTGCTGGCTGCATTGAGCGCCACCGCCACCGCCGCCGTTCCGATCGCGGCATGGGGTGAGGGCACCCCGACCAGGTAAACCAGCAGCGGCACGGCCAGGATCGAGCCTCCGCCGCCGACCAATGCCAGCACCAGCCCGATCGCCGATCCAGCGGCTATGGCGGCAAGGATCATCGCAAGGTCCATGGCCTCAAGCTGCCGCGCGGCGGTTCCAGGGCATCAGCGCGAGCAACTTTGCCATGCCGCACCAGCCACTGACTCCGGCGAAGGTCAGTCCGGCGCCGACAAATGCGCTCAGCCCGATCCAGGCTTGCGACACGGTTAGTGAGAGGATGACACCCGTCAGGACCAGCAGACCGGCCGTGATCTGAACCTGCCGCATGATTTCCAGCGGCGCCTTGGCATCGGTGATCACCGGCAGACCAGCCTCACGCCAGGCATCAATTCCACCTTCCAGCAGATAGGCTTCACACGAGCTGGCGGCGGCAAGCTGCGCCGCATTGGCATCGGTCCGCATGCCCGAACGGCAGTGAAAGATCACGGCCGGTGCGTCGCCAAGCTGCAGTTCGCTGCCCAAGGGCACATTCCGCGATCCGGGAATGCGGCTGCGGGCGTGTTCATCGGCGCCGCGGATATCGATCAGCGTTGCACCTTCGGCAATCCGGGTGCGGGCTTCGGCAGGGGTAAGTTTGGTCAGGGTCATGGCGTCAATCCATCTGGCAATAGAGTTGGTGGAGCGTGACGAGCAGTTGTTCGCAGCGCGGATCGGCGATCCGGTACCACGCAACCTGAGCCTCCCTGCGAAAGGCCAGCAGGCCTTCTTCACGCAATACGGCGAGGTGTTGCGAGAGGGCGGACTGTGAAAGTCCGACCGCTTGGGCGAGGTCACCCACGCGCATTTCGCCATGTTCGGCCAACTGGCACAGCACCATCAAACGGCGCTGATTGCCCATGGCCTTGAGCAAGGCGGAAACTTCGGCGGCATTGGCGGCGAACCGCTCCAGGTCGGTTGTCAGGCTGTTCATTGCGCTTCCTTACATTAGTTATTGCTAATTAAGCAAGCACTAATATAAGGAGGGCATCGAAGGAGTCGTCAGATGACCAACAGCGCACATATCCAAGCTTTCTTTGATGAGGCGACCTTCACGGCAACCTATCTAGTCGGCGATCCCGCCACCAAGCAGGCCGCCGTGATTGACCCCGTGCTGGATTTTGATCCAGCTTCGGGCCGGGTATCAACCGGCTCGGCCGAGGCCCTGCTCGCGGCCGCCAGGGAGGGTGGCTGGACGATCACGCGTGTCCTGGAAACCCATGCCCATGCCGATCACCTCTCCGCCGCGCCGCTGATCAAGTCACGCACCGGGGCCAGGGTTGGCATCGGTGCCCACATTGGCACGGTCCAGCAGGTATTTGCCGGTGTGTTCAATGCACCCGACGTTTCCGGCACCGGTGCCGAGTTCGATGACCTGTTCGCGGATGGTGAGACGTTCCGCATCGGCGAACTGGAAGTGGAGGTGCTGCACACACCGGGTCATACTCCGGCCTGCATCTCCTACCGCATCGGCGATGCCGTCTTCGTGGGCGATACGCTGTTCATGCCAGATTATGGCACCGCGCGGGCCGATTTTCCGGGCGGCGATGCAACTGCACTCTATCGGTCGATCCGGCGGATTCTGGCGCTGCCGCCTGAGATCCGACTGTTCATGTGCCACGATTACAAGGCACCCGGCCGGGATCATTACGCCTGGGAATCGACGGTTGCGGATGAACGGGCCAACAACGTCCATATCCATGACGGTGTGGACGAGGCAGCATTCGTCACGATGCGCAAAGCCCGCGACAGCGGCCTTGCTGCGCCGCGCCTGTTGCTTCCCTCTGTGCAGGTCAATATCCGCGCCGGGCACCTGCCACCCGCTGAAGCGAATTCGGTCCGCTACCTGAAGCTGCCGCTGCGCGTGCCTGATGGCACGGACTGGTCCTAGGGATCGATCCCTTCGGGCAAGACCAGTACCTCAAGCCCCTGGTCCGGATCGAGATAGCGCCGGGCGAGGGCAAGCAGGTCATCCGCAGTCAAGGCGGTGATAATTGCGCGCGATTGGGCGAAGCGATCCAGTTCGTCTGGCTTTGACTGTGCGCGATCGATCAAGTCGATCCATCCGGCGTTGGTCTTCAGCGTTGCATCAAGGTTTTCCAGCATCGGCGCGCGGGCTCGCTGGACTACATCGGCGCTGACTGGGGCCTTGCGTAGTTCTTCCAGCAGGGTGCGAATGGCCGAACGACTGGCTGCAATCTCCTTGACGTCGATCGAGGCGCCAATGGTGAAGGTCCCAAATCCGCGCCAGGTTCGCGGGTTGCTTGCAGCGACGCTGGGTGAATAGGCCTTGCCCAGCGCCTCACGCAGAGTGTCGGTCAACTCAACCTGAACCACGCGCTGAAGCAGGTCGAGTGCAATTGCTTCCTTCAGGTCCTCGCCATCTCGGGTCGGCCAGTGCACGGTGAGCAGCGCCTGATCTTTGGCTCCCTTGTGCCGTACTACCCGGCGCGAGCGGTCGTTCGTGAAGGTCCGATCGCGTTGGTCGGCATAGGGCTGAAAAGTTGCCTCCCGCGCCGGCAGGGCGCCAAGGGACTTGGCTACCAGGGCGATTGCCTGGGTCTCATCGAAGTCACCAGCCAGTGCTACCTCGATCGCACCCCTGGCAAGTCGATCGCTCAGGGTTTCCTTGAGTTGGGCAAAGGTCAACTTGCGGTAATCCTCGACCTGGCCGAGCGAAAAGCGCGGGTCGTTGTCAGAAACGATTCCGCCCAGGGCGGCGCCCAGGGCGGAATAGGGCGTGGCCCCCAACGCTGCGAAGAAGTTGTTGGTTGTTTGCCGGTAAAGCACCTCTCCCTCCGATCGGTAACCCGGGTCAGAGAGTTGCGCGGCCAGAACCTGTAGTTGCAGTTCCAGGTCAGCCGGGGTGGTCGTGCCACCGGCGGCAAAGGTTTCGGATGCGGAATTGAGGCCAACCCCTACCGTTCGTCCGGCCAACAGGCTGTCCAGTTCGTCGCGCGAATGCTTGCCCAATCCACCTTGACCGAACACCGACACCATGTTCGTGGCCAACGGCTTTTCGCGCGTGGCCAGCATGTTGCCGCCGTCTATCGCCATGCGCACCCAGATCCGGTCCTTGGTCAGGTCAGTTCGTTTGAGGTTCAGCATCACGCCGTTGGCAAAACGGATCTGGCGAATGCCATAGCGCGGCTCGGTTACATCGCTGACAACCTGCCCCGCCGGGCCGAAATCGGTATAGGCGAATGCACCCGTCGCCTTGCTCTCCGGTCGGGCAACCCTGGCGCTGACTGCGGCATCCCATGTCTGCCGCAATGCCTTTACTCCACCCGCCGGCTCGCGCCGACCCTGGAAGCGGATCAATGGCTGATTCAGGGGAACCAATTCTCGCTGCAATGCTGCCAGCACCTTATCCGGCGTGATTTCAGGTATGAAGGCTTCGAGCCGTGAAAGCGATCGGCTGGGCTTGTCCGGAACGATATCGTCGTTGATCAAAGCCAGCACGGCCCCCAGCAGCGTGCCATTGCTGCGCGTGCCCTCGCTGGCTGCGGCATTGCGCGCCGCGGTGCGGGAGTTGGCGATCTGTTCGGCCACTTCGTCCTGACTGAACCCGAATTCCAGCGCACGGCGATACTCCTCGGTCGCGGCGGTGAGCCCGCGCTGCCAGCCGCCGTCGACCGTCTCGACCACCAGGTTGGTAGAGCGGCCTTCCTTGAACACATCGCTCGTCCCGACACCCGCGCCGCGGAATGGCGCATTCGCCTCGCGCGTGCGGCGCAGCAAGCGGCGGTTGATGATGCCATAGCCGATCTGTCGTAGCAGGTTTTCCCGCCGCTGGGCCAGGCT
>JBEGJL010000262.1:0-4163 GCA_041184605.1 Pseudomonadota bacterium | reverse complement strand
GTCGCACCCAGATTCGATTACGCCTGCCTGGCTGACCGAGCGCCTGCGCGCCTCGGGCTTGCTCGGGCGGGGTGCGGTCACCACCGTGACGTGGGAACCGATCGGCACGGGCCAGGTCGGTGACAGCGTCCGCTTCCATCTGACCTATGATCAGCCCGGCGCTGGCCCGGCTACGCTGGCGGGCAAGTTCCCCGCTGCCGACCAGACCAGTCGCGGCACGGCCGCAGCCTTCGGCCTCTACGCCAAGGAAGTGGGCTTCTACCGCGAGTTGCAGCAGCATCTTGGCGTACGCGTGCCGGCAACCATTGTGGCGGACATCGCCCCTGATGGGGTCGATTTCATCCTGCTGTTCGAAGACCTTGGTCCCGCACGCGGCGGCAACCAACTGGCCAGCTGTTCACCTGCCGATGCCCGCGCCGGCGTGATCCAGGCTGCGGCGCTCCATGCGCCCAGCTGGGGCCATGCCGAGATTCTGGCCACCGAGTGGTTGCAACCCAAGCCTGAAGTCGCAGCGCAGGTCCAGGCGCTCTATCCCAATGCCCAGGCGATCTTCCGCGAACGCTATGCCGATAGCCTTGAGCCGGAATACATGGCGGTATGCGAGGCACTGGCAGAGGCGGGATCCTTGTGGTTCGGGCGTGATCTGCCGCCGCAATGCCTGATCCACGGGGATTTCAGGCTGGATAACATGCTGTTTGACATCAAGGGCGGCGCAGAATCCATTGCCGTCCTTGATTGGCAAACTGTCGCCCTGGGCAACGGGCTGACCGACATTGGCTATTTCCTGGGCACCGGGATCGGTGATGACCTGCGCCGCGCTCATGAAGGCGAATTGCTCGATCTCTATTGCGCCGAGATGAGCGCACGCGGCGTGCCGCTGACCCGCGATGCAATCTGGGATGACTACGTGATTGGCGCGCTCCACGGCGTATCCACCGCCGTGTTCAGCGCCGCTTATGTCGAACGCACCGAGCGTGGCGATGCCAACTTCCTCTCGATGGCCCGTGGCGGCTGCGCATTGGCGCTGCAACACGGTAGCATCGCCAAATTGCGCGGGTGAGCAGAAACATGCATCCCCAAATCCGCTCATGCTGAGCTTGTCGAAGCATCGTCCTTCCGCCCTGGGCGGGCAGAAACAGAACAGTCCTTCGACAGGCTCAGGACGAGCGGAGTAGGGGGCAAGGAATTGGTTGGGAGTTTGAGATGGTTTTGACCAAGGGCGACGATTTCCCGCTGCACCAGACGCCTGAACCGGTCGCCTATGCCGGGACCGATCGCAATTTCTACGATCGCTATTTCTTCAATGGCTATGCGCCCGATGGTTCAGGTTTCTTCGCGGTGGCGCTGGGGATTTATCCGCACCTGAACGTGGCCGACGCCCATTTCTCGGCGATCCGTGACGGGGTGCAATACAACCTCCACGCCAGCCGTGAACTGAATATGGAGCGGCTTGACCTGCAAGTCGGGCCGATTCGCATCGAAGTGCTGGAGCCGCTGCACCAGTTGCGCGTCGTGGTTGATGGCGAGGGGCTGAAGGCCGACCTGACCTTTACCGGCCGCGCCTTTCCGATCGAGGAGCCGCGCTTCACGCACCGGATCGGGCCGCGTACCTTCATGGATTACACCCGGCTGACCCAGAATGGGCATTACACCGGGTGGATCGAGGTGGATGGTGTTCGGCAGGACTGCGCGCCTGGGACCATGGGGACCCGTGACCGATCCTGGGGCGTGCGCCCGGTCGGCGCGCGCGATGAACAGCCGCACGGGCACGGTGTGATCCCCGGTTTCTTCTGGCAATGGACCCCACTCAATTTTGCGGACCGCTCGGTCTTCTTTCACATCAACGCCGATGCTGGTGGTCATGCCTGGAACACTCGAGCGGTCATCGCACCCGATGGTGCAGGGGCAGAGGGACTTTACGAGACTCCGGCTGCGAAAATGGCAGCTCCGCTTGCCGCTGGCACCCGTTGGCCCGGCGCTGGGACGATCTCGGTCGAAACGCCGGACGGGCCGGACACTATCACCTTCGAACTGCTGGAGCGATTCCAGATGCGTGGTCTGGGCTATACCTCGCCCAAGTGGGGGCACGGCCTTTACCACGGTAAACTGGCGGTCGAGCGCGAGGATTTCGGCCTGGCGCAGTGCGATCCGCGCACCATGGATAACTACCACGTCCAATTCGTCTCGCGCGTGAAATCGGCACGCTATGGCGAGGGGACGGGCGTGTTCGAGCAACTGATTATCGGCCCCTATGCGCCGCTTGGCCTGAAGGAGTTTATGGATGTCGGGTAAACTGATCACCACCGGCGTGATCGTCGCGGGCCTTTTGGCCGGGGCGGCATCGGGCTGGTACACCTTGCAACACGGGATGGTGCAGGGCGAAACCTATTCTGGATGGAGCGGCAGCAAGGTTACGGGTTCAGCCGATGCCGATCCCTGGACCCGCGCCCGCGTGGCCGTCTCTGGCTTGCTGGCGCTGAACAAGAGCCAGGCTATGTACTTCAGCCGCAACACCGATGACAGCGGTGCGCGCCTGCGCGAAGACTGCCGCTATCGCGTGACGGGCGGGGCCTTGCCGGCGCAGTGGTGGTCGATCACGGTCTATGCCGCCGACAACTACCTGCCGCTCAACAACGATGATGCCCTGTCGTTTGACCAGACCGAGGCGCAGCCGGACGGCAAATCGGAATGGAGCGGCACGCTCTCTCCCAAGCGGCCTGAAAGCGGCGCCTGGGCCTCTACCAACAAGGCGGGTGATTACGACATCACCCTGCGGCTCTACCTGCCCAGCAAGCAGGCGCAGCAGGACTATGCCTCGATCCCGATGCCCAAGGTGACCAAGCTCGTTTGCGGAGGTGCGGCATGAACCGGAACGTAAAGCTGCTCGGCCTGTTCGTCGGGGCTGCCATCGTGGGCCATGTCGGTCTGGTGGTGGCCGTGCCGCATGTCCTCATGAACATCGCGATGGATCGCATCAGTGGCGCTGATGGGGTCACCAACCAGTTCAAGTTCGGGCCGCGCACCACCAAGGATTCGCGCGGGGTGGTCCGGCCTTCACCGGACCTGGCCTATGCCTCATGCGTCTATGATCTCAGCAAGGGGCCCTTGCTGGTCACTGCGGCGCCGTCGCCGAACCAGGGCTATGCCTCGCTCTCGGTCTTTGCCGCCAATACCGACAATATCGCCGCGCTGGATACCAGCCAGTACCCGCAGGGCATCCGCTTTGTCCTGGCGCGTAAAGGCCAGTCGGTTCCGGCAGGCATGCCGGTGGTGGAATCGCCTTCGGACAAGGGCATAATCCTTGATCGGCGGCTTGCCCCGACAGCGGAATTGTTTGCTGAGGTCGATCAGGCCCGCCGTGCCGACAGCTGCGCGCCACTGGCAGGCTAAGTCCTACATTTTCCAACACAAATCACATTGCAATGTGTGCGATGTGATGGAAATCCAACTTTTGTCCAACAGCGACCGCACTTCACCGCATCCGATTAGACGCGAAGAGATGGAGGGCGGTCCGCTGTTTGACGGGCATTTCAAAGCGGCTCGCTGCCGTTGAGCGGCCTTGTGTCGCGGTTAGGCCGCCTGTGCTGCAGTCAGCGCTGCGAGCTGGTCCGGGCGCAATTCCAGCCTGGTGCTTTCGATCAATTGCGCCAGCTGCTCAACCCGCGTCGCGCTGGCGATCGGGGCCGGGATACCGGGCTGATTGCGCAACCAGGCCAGGGCAATCGCGGCGTGGGAAGCGCCGGTTTCGGCCGCAATCGCGTCCATCACCGCAAGCACTGGCGCACCGGTCGAAACCAGTTCCTTCATGCGGCCGCCGCGCACCGATTGCGCCAGGTCGCCCTCGTTCCGGTACTTGCCGGTCAGAAAGCCCGAGGCGAGCCCGAAGAAGGGCAGCATGGCAATCCCGTTGCTGGTGCAAAGCGCCTGCAATTCGGCCCGATAGGCCGCGCGGGAGACCAGGTTGTATTCGTTCTGCAGCACCTGGAAGGCCGCAAAACCACCCGTCTTGGCCGCATCCAGCGCCGCGCCCAGGCGGGCCGCGTCAAAGTTCGAAGCCCCGATCGCGCGGACCTTGCCGCTGGCGACGGTTCCCGCAAAGGCAGAAGCAATCTCGTCAATCGCCAGTTCGGCATAGTCGCGGTGGGCGTAGTAGAGATCTAGGT
>JBEGJL010000261.1:0-3000 GCA_041184605.1 Pseudomonadota bacterium | reverse complement strand
GCTCAACCAGCAACTGCACGATACGGGTCTGTTCTACCGGAAACAGTTCGTCCCACATGGGCTCGAGCGTGGTCAGGGCCTCCCGGGCTTCGTCTTCGGTGATGGCAGGCAGATGGCCTTTGGCTGCCTTTGCCGATCCAGCCATGATTTCCGGCTGGCGGAAGATGGCGCGCAGCTGCTCGATGACCGCGCTCTCGATCTCCGCGGCTGGCACTCGGCTGACCGGGCAGACGCCCGCCCCATGGCGCAGCACTGACTGGCTGACATAATAGCGGTAAAGCTTGCCGCCTTTGCGGGTATGGGTCGGCGAGAACGCTGCACCGTCCGGCCCCCAGAGCAGGCCTTTGAGCAATGCAGGCGTGTTGCAGCGCGTGTGTGCCGCCCGCTTGCGAGGGCTTTCCGTCAGGATGGCGTGGACCTTGTCCCATGCATCCTGCGATATGATCCCCTTGTGCTCACCGGGATAGCTGGTGCCCTTGTGAACCGCTTCGCCAAGATAGACCCGGTTCTTCAGGAGCCGGTGCAGGAACCCCTTGGTAATGATCCCACCCTGCTTGGTGGTGATCTGGCGATCCCGGAGATCCCGCAGCATGACGGTCGCCGAACCGCACCGCGCAAACTGGTCGAAGATATAACGGACGTGGGCAGCTTCGGTATCGTTCACCACCAGCTTGCGGGCCTGCACGTCATATCCCAGTGGCGGGCAGCCGCCCATCCACATGCCCTTGGCGCGGCTCGCCGCAATCTTGTCGCGAATACGTTCGCCGGTAACTTCCCGTTCGAACTGCGCAAATGAAAGCAGCACGTTGAGCGTCAGGCGGCCCATGCTGTTCGTGGTGTTGAACGACTGCGTTACCGACACGAACGTCACATCGTTCCGGTCGAACACTTCGACCAGCTTGGCAAAGTCCATCAGCGAGCGCGACAGGCGGTCAATCTTGTAGACCACCACGACATCGACCAGCCCGTCCTCGATGTCAGCCAGCAGGCGCTGCAATGCAGGGCGTTCCAACGTGCCGCCGGAGATGCCGCCATCGTCATATTGATCGCGGACCAGAACCCAGCCTTCTCCGCGATGGCTGGCGATATAGGCCTCGCAGGCTTCCCGCTGGGCATGAAGGCTGTTGAACTCCTGCTCCAGCCCTTCTTCCGATGATTTGCGCGTGTAGACCGCGCAGCGCAGCTTGCGCGTGATCGGCGTGCTCATGCCGCCCTCCTGTGATGCTTGAGACCGAAGAAGACCCAGCCGTTCCAGCGCGTGCCGGTGATGGTCCGGGCGATGGCCGACAGGGATTTGTAGGGCCGGCCCTGCCACTCAAAGCCGTCACGGGTCACAGTGACGCAGTGCTCGGTGCCCTGCCATTCCCGGATCAGCCGGGTGCCGATGATGGGTTTCAGATCCGTGCGGATGCGGCGGGTGGTAATGTTCCCGCCATCCAGCTGTTCACCCAGTTCCTGCAGGCGCCGCAACGTCTCGGGCTTGAGGCCGCCATGGGTCAGTTCCTGTATGCGGTAGCCCAGCCGCGTCTCGATGTAGCGCCGGTTGAACAGCGGCGGCTCGGTATCGAACAGGGCCCGCCACTGCTTCTTCAGTTCGGTGCCTGACATGGTCTTCAGCGCAGCCAGGCGCGCTGGGATCGGGTCGGTGTTGGTCATGCAGCTCTCCTTCGAGTTGGAGGTGCACTACGGCTCTGTTCGGGCGTGAAGTGTAGCGGAAAGTCTCCCTTTTCAGAGGACACTTGCCGCTGATTGCGCAGGTGCAGGCGGACGATGCCCAGACCCAGAATTGCGCAGAGTTCAGCGCGCCGTTCAGCAGGCTTCATAAGGCTGGGATGGAGCGCGTTCGGACGCTTCATGGCCCTGAATTGTGGCATGTCGTCGTTGGCGCTGGCGGAGATGGAATTGTCGGCTTTTCTCATGCCTGCAGGATCGCCGAATCAGGCCATTCACCGCTACGTTCGAAGGGGTTCTCCTGTAGTTCACAGCTTTACCCCCGGAAGGGTTGAACCCTTCAACCCATTGCGCCGTGGCGGTCTTGCGAGGCATCTATGTTCTATTTACGTTCCGGCCTCACCCGCTCATGATTCGGAACACAAATGCCTATCGATAAGCTCGACCGCACCGCTTGGTCCCTCAACCAAACCTACCAGCATATATGCCGGATTTGCCGGGCCAGATACGAGGCTGCCACCGGTGAAAAGGTTGTGCTGGATATCGGCAAGATCCTCTCGCCAACGGCACCCGGCGCATCGCGCTGGCAGAACATCAACCTCGATGCCCAGCGGCAGCTTTGGCAGGCTTTGCGCCAAGGCAGTCTGCACGCGCAGGGGCGCCTGTCCAACAACCGTAATCCGGTCTTCCCGGACCGGGATGCGCGGGAATGGATCTTTCATTCGAGCCAGCTGGTCTGGATCCCGCCAGAACAATGGATAAGCGGCGTGCTGCATATGGATGACGGCAGTATGCCCGAGCGGCTGGAGTTGCAGGACGGTGAATACATCGACATCCAGATCCCGCGGTTCATGGCCCAGGCTATCTGGACAATGCCGCCGCCAAAGCCGATCGAGCCCACGGAATATACCACGCCTTATCTCGAGCTGATCAAGCGGGCGATCTCAGATAACCGGATCGACGAGATGGATCAGTCGAAGAAAGAGGCGCTGGTTGCCTGGTTCATGGATCAGGATGTCGAAGGCGAGCCGCTGTCAGAAAACCTTGCCAAGGCCATGGCGACAATCGTCCGCCTGCCTTCATCCCAGCGCGGTGGCAGCAAGCGTAGCTGGCCGCGATGATCGATATCCGGTTGCTTTATCGATCATGAAATGGCGAAACCATGATCGATAAATCTGTTTCATCCACTTGAAATGGGGCTCCCATGGGCGCTTTCAAAAGCATTATGCAAGGCTTGAAAGAGGCCCTGGCCGTTGCCCAGGGCATGGATGTCGGGGCCCGAATACACAAAGTGCGCGGCCTTGCTCGCGATAAGAAACACGCCTCGCA
>JBEGJL010000260.1:0-2713 GCA_041184605.1 Pseudomonadota bacterium | reverse complement strand
GATGCGGTGGAGTTCCTGATTTCAACCAACCCCGGCGCGGACTTTGCGCCGCTGGCCAAGATCGCATCGGGCGGGGAATTGTCGCGCTTCATCCTCGCGCTGAAGGTTGCCCTGGCCGAGCAGGGTGGGGCCGCGACGGTGATCTTTGACGAGATTGACCGCGGCGTGGGCGGCGCAGTGGCCAGTGCGATTGGCGAGCGGCTGGCACGGCTGGCGAGCGGCGGGCAATTGCTGGCCGTTACCCACAGCCCGCAGGTCGCGGCGCGGGGCAGCCAGCATTACATGATCGCCAAGTCGAGCGAAGGCACGGTCACGCGGACTTCGGTCGTTCTGTTGGACAACAGCGGACGGCAGGAAGAGATCGCCCGAATGCTGTCCGGTGCGGAAGTGACCGCCGAAGCGCGGGCCCAGGCGGATCGGCTGCTGGAGGGGGTATGAGCGCCGCAGCCTTGGAGCGCCCGGTCTGGTCGATGCTGACCGGGCCGCAGAAGGGGCTTGCCGTTGACGGTGGTGCCGCGCTGCGGATCGATCCGCGCTATGGCCCGTTTGCGGCAGCGCACGATCAGTCCGACGAAGCCCAGGCGGCCTTGGCGGCCCTGCTGGCGGGTCCGGACGACAGGATCTGGCTGGTGGAGCGTGAGGAATGGCCTGCCCCGGCTGGAACGCGGACGGTGCGCGTCGCGCCGCTGGTGCAGATGGTTGCCTATGATCCGGTCGCGCTGCGGGATGATGACGGCCCCTTCATGGCGCTTGGCGCAGACGACGTGGCGGACATGACCGAGCTCGCCCTGGCCACCGAGCCGGGACCATGGGGTGCGCTGACGCATCAATATGGGCAATTCTGGGGCATTCGCGAAGCGGGCCGGCTGCTGGCCATGGCGGGCGAACGCATGCGGCCCGCGCCGGGGCTGGCCGAGGTGAGCGGGGTCTGCACCTGGCCCGACCAGCGCGGGCGCGGCCTGGCCGGGGCGCTGATCCGGCGGGTGATGGCAGACCAGGTCGCGCGGGGTGACACGCCCTATCTCCATTCCTATGCCGGCAATGCCAGCGCCATCCGGCTGTATGAATCGCTTGGCTTCCGCCCGGCGCGCACAATGGTGGCGACCGTGCTGGCGCTGGCCTAGGGTATCACGATGGGATTCGACCTTTCCGAAGCGGACGCCGCCAATGAGCTGATGCGGCTGGCGACGCAGATCGCCTATCACAACAAGCGCTATCACGCCGAGGACTCGCCCGAGATTTCGGACGCGGATTACGACGCGCTGGTGCGCCGCAATGCCGAGCTTGAGGCGCAATATCCGCACCTCGTCCGGCCGGATTCGCCCTCGCGACAGGTGGGGCACGAGGTGGCGGCATCGCCCCTGGCCAAGGTTACCCACGAAGTGCGGATGATGAGCCTCGACAACGCGTTTGCGGACGAGGACGTGGCCGATTTCGTCGCGCGGGTGCGGCGCTTTCTCGCCCTGCCAGACGATGCCCCGGTGGCGATGACGGCCGAGGACAAGATCGACGGCCTGTCGTGTTCGCTACGGTACGAGCAGGGGAAGCTGGTGCGGGCGGCAACACGCGGTGACGGACAGGTGGGCGAGGACGTGACGCCCAACGTGGCGACCATCGCCGACATTCCGCAGGTCCTGGCGGGCGACGTGCCCGAGGTGTTCGAGATCCGGGGCGAGGTCTATATGGCCAAGGCCGATTTCGTCGCGCTCAATGCCGCGCAGGAAGCGCGCGGGGACAAGGTCTTTGCCAATCCGCGCAATGCCGCGGCGGGATCGTTGCGGCAAAAGGATCCCGCGGTCACGGCGGCGCGCCCGCTGCGGTTTCTGGCCCATGGCTGGGGAGCGGCTTCGGCCGTGCCGGGGGCGACCCAGAGCGCGGTGATGGCCGCGATCGCGGGCTGGGGGGTGCCGGTTTCACCCTTGCTGGTACGGTGCGAAAGCGTTGAGCAGATGCTGAGCCACTATCGCAGCATTGAGCATCAACGTGCTGATTTGCCTTACGATATTGATGGCGTGGTGTACAAGGTGGACCGGCTCGACTGGCAGGAGCGGCTGGGCTTTGTCGCCAAGGCGCCGCGCTGGGGGATTGCGCACAAGTTCCCGGCCGAACGCGCCGAGACCACGCTCGAAGCGATCGACATCCAGGTTGGCCGGACCGGCAAGCTGACCCCGGTCGGCCGGCTGACCCCGGTGACGGTGGGCGGGGTGGTGGTCGCCAATGTGACCCTGCACAACCGCGACGAGATAGCCCGGCTGGGGCTGCGGGTTGGGGACCGCGTGGTCCTGCAACGCGCCGGGGACGTGATCCCGCAGGTGGTCGAAAACCTGACCCGCGACGTGGCCCGCGAAGCCTATCCTTTCCCCGACCATTGCCCCGAATGCCACAGCGAGGCCGTGGCCGAGGAGGGCGAGGTTGACGTGCGCTGCACCGGCGGGCTGATCTGCCCGGCCCAGCGGGTCGAGCGGTTGAAGCACTTCGTCAGCCGGGGGGCGCTTGATATCGAGGGGCTCGGCGAAAAGACGATCATCGAATTCTTCGGGCTCGGTTGGCTGGAAAGCCCGGCCGACATCTTCCGTCTGCGCCAGCGTCGCGGTGAGATTGTCGGGCGCGAGGGCTGGCAGGACAAGTCTGTGGACAACCTGTTGGCAGCGATCGAGGCCAAGCGTGCGCCCGATGCGGCGCGGCTGCTGTTCGGGCTGGGCATCCGCCATGT
>JBEGJL010000259.1:0-7760 GCA_041184605.1 Pseudomonadota bacterium | reverse complement strand
GGCGAAGAGGGCGAAGGCTTCGTCCGCATTGCGATGGTGGAGAATGAGCAGCGGCTGCGCCAGGCGGCCCGCAACATCAAGCGCTACCTGACCAGCATGGGCGTGAACACCAACGCTGCCTGACGGTCGTCGGGCCGGAATGCCGAAACGGACTTGCAGCACAGGCATCTGTGCTGCCAAGTTGCCCCAAGTGATTGTTTTGGGGTCGGTTCTTGCGTCAGTTCCAGTGGTTTGCGACAGGGCCGGTCCCGGACGGGTGCGATCTGCGCCGTCTGGGCTGGACGCTTGTCGAACCAGGTCTGGAGCCGCCACCAGCTGAAGCGCCGCCACTGATCGCCATGCCACACCGCGCGGTGGTCAGTGATTGGGTGATGCTGGTCGGGACCAACGTCAAGCGCCGCCGTCGGGTCCTGGCGGTCGGGGTCGAAGACCCGGGAGAACGGGCGCGGCTTTTGCGGCTCGGTTTTGGCGATGCAATTGGCGGCACGCTTGATCTTGCGGAGATCGAGAGCCGGGCACTGCGGATAGATGAGGCAATGCGTTCGCTCCCGCGCGAGCGGACGCTGGGTCCGCTGCGGCTTGACCTTTTGGTGCGCGATGCCTTTGTCGCCGGGCGCGGCGCCGGTCTCCATCCGCGCGAATTCCTGCTGCTGTGGCGGCTCACCGAAGAGCCAGGCTCTGCCGTTCCCGCCAGCGAACTGCGCAGCGACGTTTGGCGACTGGCCTTCCGGCCAGAGACCAACAGCCTGGCCGTGCATGTCAGCCGCTTGCGGAGCAAGTTGCGCACTGCCGGCCTGGACGGCTTGATCGAGACGGTGGCGGACGGCGGTTATCGCCTGGCTGAGGAAATCTTGCGCCCCGCCATCGCCTTGCACGACGGGGGGCTGGACGCGCACCTGCGTTTGGGCAAGGAAGCAGCAACGACCAACCAGCAGGACGAACAGCAATGCGCGAGCTGAAGCCCAACGATCGTGTCAGCATCTCGATGGACGCCGATGGCGTCGCCCAGGTGCGGATGATCCGGACCGACAAGATGAACGCGCTCGATCCCGCCATGTTTGATACGCTGCTTGAGGCGGGTGAGGTGCTCTATGCCATGCCGGGCCTGCGCGCAGTGGTGCTGGCCGGTGAGGGACGCAGCTTTTGCGCCGGTCTCGATCTGACCTCGATGGCCAAGACTGATCGTCACGATGCCGTGCCGCTGACAGAGCGGACCCATGGCAATTCCAACCGGCCGCAGCAGGTGGCGATGCAATGGCGCAAGCTGCCCGTCCCGGTGATCGCGGCGGTGCACGGTGTCTGCTTTGGTGGCGGGCTGCAGATTGCCAGCGGGGCCGATATTCGCGTGGTCGCGCCCGATGCGCGGATGGCGGTGATGGAAATGAAGTGGGGCCTGGTGCCCGACATGGCCGGCTATGCCCTGTGGAAGGGCATGATCCGCGACGATGTGCTGCGCGAACTCACCTATACCAACCGCGAGTTCTCGGGCGAGCAGGCTGGCGAATACGGCTTTGCGACGATCGTCGATCCCGATCCCGTGGCCCGGGCCACGGCGATCGCTGCTGAAATTGCCAATCGCAATCCCCACGCGCAACGCGCCGCCAAGCGGCTGTTCAATCGTTATCTCGAAAGCTCGACAGACGAAATCCTGATGGCCGAAAGCGTCGAACAGACCGCGCTGATTGGCAGCCGTAACCAGATCGAGGCGGTCCGCAGCCAGATGGAAAAGCGCAAGGGCCAATTCGTCGATCCCTGAGCACTATTTTTTTCCGTTGGCGCAATTGCAATCGATGACCCCGCCTTAGGCACTATTGTCGAGACGCATAGGTCTGCGTATCTGCGCCGCGCGGGCGGCACCCCCCCTGTCGCGCCGCCAGTTCACAGGGAGTGAATTTAGATGACGACCCTCCGCCGTTCGTTCGGCCGTACCTTGCTGCGCTCTTCGGCGCTTGGCGTTTCGCTGGCAATTGTTGCCTCTGCCGTCCCGGCTTTCGCCCAGGATGCTCCGCAGGCTGACGATGCCGCTGACCAGAATGAAATCATTGTAACCGCAACCCGCCGCAGCGAAGCGCTGTCGGACGTGCCAATCGCGGTCTCGGCCGTTACCGGCGAAACCCTTGCCAAGACTGGCGCCACCGACGTGCGCCAGCTTAACCAGGTGGCCCCCTCGCTGCTCGTTTCGGGCGCGACGAGTGAAGTCAACTTCACCGCCCGTATTCGCGGGATCGGCACGGTTGGCGAGAATGCCGGCCTTGAAAGCTCGGTCGGCCTGTTCATCGATGGCGTCTATCGCAGCCGCACCGGCGTCGGCCTGTCCGAACTGGGTGAGATCGAACGCGTCGAAGTGCTGCGCGGCCCGCAAGGCACGCTATTCGGTCGCAACTCGACCGCTGGCCTGATCAACATCGTGACCAAGGGCCCCAGCCTGACCGATGGCCTGACCGGCAATGCCTCGGCCACTTATGGCAATTACCATTTCGGCCGGCTCGATGGCTCGATCAACGCGCCGCTCAGCGCGACTGCCGCTGCCCGGATCGATGCTGTTTGGCAAAAGCGCGATGGCTTTATCAAGAACGCCACCCCCGGTGAGCCCGATATCAATGATCGTGATCGCTGGCTGGTGCGCGGCCAGATTGCCTGGGAACCCAGCGACGATATCAAGCTGCGCCTGATTGCCGACTATTCCAAGAAGGCCGAGAACTGCTGTGGCGGCGTGCTGCTGAACCCGGTCCGCAACCTCGCTCGCGGGACTGATGGCTTCCCGGTGGCCAGTGCCAATACCCTGCTGCCGCTGTTGCAGGCCTTTGGTGCGAATTTCCAGGTCGCTCCGACTGGCGAAAGCTTCGTGCGCAGCCAATCAACCACGCCGGGCGTCACCTATCGCACCGATAGCGAGGATTGGGGCTTCTCAGGCGAACTGACCTGGAAGCTGGGCGGCGCCACGCTCTCGGCCATCACGGCCTATCGCGACTACCTGAACCAGCAGGGCCAGGATGGCGATTTCCAGGCGATGGACATTCTGCAGCGCAGCGATCTTGATCGGCACTTCAAGCTGTTCACCCAGGAAGTCCGCCTGCAAGGCGAGGCGCTGGGTGGCAAGCTCGACTGGCTGGTGGGCGGTTACTACGCCAACGAAAAGCTCTTCGTCGATGACGATATCGTCTATGGCAAGGACTACGAGCGCTATGCCAACTGCCTGGCCGCGACGGCCATTTCAGCCGCGAACGTAAACCCGGCTTCGGCGACCTGTTCGAACCTGCCGACCACGGTCTTCCCGGGCTTCCAGGGTCTGGCCGCGGCGACGGGTTCGGCCCGCCTCAACGGCACGGGCAACAATGGCGCCAGCTTTGACCAGCGCAGCGATAACTGGGCGGTCTTTACCCACAACACCTTCGACATCATCGAAGACAAGCTGATGCTGACAGTGGGTGCGCGCTATACGCACGAGAAGAAGACGCTCGCTGCCGATGCCCGTTTCACCAACACGCTCTGCCCGGCAATCCTCAACACGCCGTTGCAGTCGCTCGCCTCGCTGGCTTGCGTGATCAACGGTTCGGCGCCCTCGTTTGCGCGTGGTTCGGCCGGGACCGAATTCAGCGAAGGGCAGTGGACGGGTACGACGGTGCTCAGCTTCAAGCCGGTTGATGACCTGATGCTCTACGCCTCGGCCTCGAAGGGCTACAAGGCTGGCGGCTTCAACCTCGATTTCTCGGCATTGGACCGCACCTGCAACACCACCTTTGATGCGGCCTGCGCGGCTCGTCTGGCGCGTCCTGCCTTCACCCAGGGCAATGGCCGTCCGGAAGCCACCGACCTGCAATTCGCCAGCGAGAAGGTCGACGCCTTCGAAGTGGGCTTCAAGTACGATGGCAAGGCAATCGACGTGAATTTCGCGGCGTTCTACCAGCGCTATTCGAACTATCAGCTCAACACCTACAACGGGGTGAACTTCGAAGTCACCAATATCCAGGCCTGCCGTGATAGCCTGGGCGGGGCAGATGTTGACGGTTCGGCCCTGACTGGTTCCTGTGCGGCAGACCGCCTCAAGCCGGGCGTGACCTCGAAGGGGTTCGAGCTGGAAACCTTCCTGCGTCCGGCCCGTCACTTCACGGTCAACGCCGGCCTCACCTATGTCGAGACCAAGTATGCCAAGGACCTGGTCGGCACCGGCGGCCGTCCGCTCTCGCCAGTGCTGTTCCAGCTGCCGGGCAATGCCGTGTCGAACGCGCCGCAGTACGTCGTCACCGCGGGCATGAGCTGGAGCCCGCCAATCGGCGACAGCGGCATGTCGGCGCTATTCTACCTCGATACCCGTTTGCAGAGCGATACGAACACCGGCTCTGACCTTGACCTCGAAAAGGTCCAGGACGCGTTCTACACGGTCAATGGCCGCATTGGCCTTTACGGGCCTGATCGCAAGTGGGGTATCGAGCTTTGGGCGCAGAACCTTCTGAACCAGAAGTACTTCATGATCGCTGCGGACATGCCGCTACAGGGTGGCGGGACGTTCCGTTCGGTCGCCGCCCCGGCTTCGAGCGGTCTGTCGGGCACGGCCAACCAATTGTTCGTCGGCTTCCCCGGCGAGCCGCGCACCTTTGGCGTGACGCTGCGCGGCAAGTTCTAAGCCAGCACGTTCAAGCCAACCGACAAGAGGCCTCTCCGGATCACCGGGGAGGCCTTTTGCTTTGTACGACATGCGTATAGCCTGACCCCATGCGGACCTTGCGTGATCCCGATTGCCTGTTGGCCGAAGGGCTGGAGGCGCTGCGCCAGCAGTTTCAGGTGCCAGCCAGTTTTCCGCCCGAGGTGCTGGCTGCGGCCGAGGTGGCGGCGCGGCGGCTGCCTACCGAACACGCCGACTGGACCGGTCGTCCCTTCGTGACGCTGGATCCAGCCGATTCGACCGATCTCGACCAGGCCTTTGCGATCGAGTCCGCAGGCGGCGATTGGTTGCTGCACTATGCAATCGCGGATGTCGGCTGGTTCGTGAACCATGGCGATCCGATCGACGCTGAAGCCTGGACTCGTGGCGTCACCACCTATCTGCCCGATGGCAAGGCCGGCCTCTATCCGCCGATCCTGGCCGAAGGTGCCGCCAGCCTTCTGCCCAATGGACCGCGCCCCGCCGTGGTCTTCAGCGTCCGCGTTGGGGCAGCGGGCGAAACCGCCCTGGATGGTGTGGCTCGTGCCATCATTCATAGCCGGGCCAAGCTGGCTTATGACCGAGTGCAAGAGGCAGATCTTCCGCCCGGTCTGATCGAGATCGCCGAGCGGATCGAACAGGCAGAGGCGCAGCGCGGTGCCGCACGTGTAGATCCGCCCGAACAGCAGGTCGAACGCAATGGCGATGGCCGCTTTCGCTTGCGGTTCCGCCCGCTGCTGCCCTCTGAAACCCGCAATGCGGCGCTGTCGCTGGCCTGCAACCTGGCCGTGGCACAACTGCTGCTTGACCATCAGACCGGGCTGTTCCGGGTGATGGCCGGACCCGATCCCGCGGCAGAGGCGCGGCTGCGGCAAACGGCCAAGGCCTTTGGCCTGGTCTGGCCGGTGGAGGCGCCGCTCGCCCAGTTTGAAAAGCACCTCGATCCTGCCGATCCCCGCCATGCCGCTTTCATGCTGGCAGTCCGGCGCGCCGGGCGGGGCGCGAGTTATGCCGCTTATGCCCCGGATAGCCTGCCGTGGCACGCTGCTATGGCCGCACCCTATGCCCATGCGACAGCGCCATTGCGCAGGTTGGCAGACCGTTACGTGGTGGAAGCCGCACTGGCGCTCGCCAATGGGCGCCCGGTGCCCGAACCCGTGGCGGCGGCCTTCGCCAGGCTTCCGGCAACGATGCAACGGGCCGAAGCCCGCGCCGGGCAGCTTGAGCGCGCCGTGGTTGACCTTGCCGAGACCGCGATCCTCGCCAATCGCACCGGGGAACTGTTCGATGCCGTAGTCACCGACCTGGGTGAACAAGGTGCGCGGATTCAGCTGTGTGATCTGCCGGTCGTCGCGCGCACGGCAGCGCATGGGGTGGTGCCTGGCGATCCGGTTCGGGTCAGGCTGGACAGCGCCGACCCTGCCACCCGCCGCCTGGCGTTCCAGCGGGTTCAGTAAATCCACCCCGATGAATCGGTTGCACTGCTGCGCCCCCTAAGCTAGTGGCGCGGCTCCCCACGGGTTCGCCCAAGGGGATGGATGGCCCGATGGCGGAGTGGTTACGCACCGGACTGCAAATCCGTTTACGCCGGTTCGATTCCGGCTCGGGCCTCCACACCAAAAGGTGAAGCGCCGCTTTAGCTCAGTTGGTAGAGCACATCATTCGTAATGATGGGGTCACGTGTTCGAGTCACGTAAGCGGCACCACCACTTTCTCAAAGCTTCCTAGCTGATCAGCGCTGGCTCCCCTGCGGGTTGAGCGCACAAGTATTTTGAGCAGCTTGTGCTTATCTTTGGGTGCGTTAGCCTGCGCCCGGTCCAACAAACCAAAATAAGTTCGATTACTTATACCTGTTGGGCTTGGGAAATAGGGGACGCAAAAACATGAAGAAGATTTTTCTGGTTTCGGCCTGCCTGGCACTCGCAGCATGCAACGGCAATGCGGCACCCGATGCCGCCGCTGCGGGCAAGGATGAAGCTGCGATCAAGCAGGTTCTCAAGGACATTACGTCAAGCGACAGCCCGGCCAAAATGGCTGCGGCTTTTGCCGAAGATGGCGAATGGATCATCGTTGGTCACGCCCCCTACAAAGGTCGGGCCGAGATCGAAAAGGGCATCGCGGGCCTGGCCGCGCCCGGCAGCAAGATCGTCTTTGACAGCCTTGATGTGAAGGAAGTGATCCTGTTCAACGATCACCAGGCCCTGGCCAAGAGTGTCGCGGTCTATCACATCGATGCCAATGGCAAGGCCGGCCCGGCCAAGCGCAACGAGTTTGCCGATTACCTAGTGAAGTCAGCCGATGGCTCTTGGCAGATTGCTTACGAAATCAACTCTGACGAAAACGGCTAAGCCCGCTCGCGCTATGCGAGCACGATAGCGAACAATGGCGCAGGGTCCTCATACGATCCTGCGCCATTTTGTTTGCGTCATGCAGTTGCCGCACGCGGCCAAATCGGCTTAGGCAGACGGGCATATGCCGGATTCCGAAGCTTTCGCATTGGTGAGGTCGCGTGTTCCATTTTCGTAAGCGGCACCACTTTCTCGCCCTTGCGCTCCTGGCCGTGGCCGGTCCGGCATTGGCGCAGGAGCCTGATCCGCAAGCCATCATCGTTACCGGCAAGGCGCTGTCAGTGCCGGCCGGGCAGCGCGCCTTTGCCACTGATGTCCTGACCGCCAAGCAGGTGCGGACGCTCGCTTCGGGGCGGATCGAGGACCTGCTGGGCCGCGCCCCAGGCGTGCAACAGTTCCGCCGCTCGGACAGCCGCTCATCCAACCCTTCGGCGCAGGGGATCACCCTGCGCGGGCTGGGCGGCAATGCCTCCAGCCGCACGCTGGTGCTGCTTGATGGCGTGCCGCTGGTTGATCCGTTCTTTGGCTATGTTCCGCTCTCGGCCCTCGCGCCGGAGCGGCTGGAGTCCGTCCGCGTGCTGCGCGGTGGCGGTGCCGGTGCCTTTGCCGCAGGGGCCGTGGCGGGGACGATCGATCTCGCCTCGGCCGGGCCGGACGTGCTGGGGCTTTTGTCAGGCGCTGCGCTGGTCAATGACCGGGGTGAGAGCGAGCTCTCCGCCTCGCTCGCGCCGCGGCTGGGCGGTGGTTTTGCCGTGATCTCGGGTCGCTGG
>JBEGJL010000258.1:0-3528 GCA_041184605.1 Pseudomonadota bacterium | reverse complement strand
GATATGCTCAGCAAGGGCCTTGCCGGACGAAACGGCGAAGTTGACGACTCCTTCGTCGGTTCGCAGTTTCTTGCCGCTGCGCCGAGCCAGACCAGCGGTAGCGACGCGGAACGGCTTGTAGTTCGTGCTGCGGACAAGCAGTTCAACACCTTCCATGTCCGGAATGTCGTCGATCCACTCGCCTTCGTTCAGGTCTGCCTTCTTGTTGAGATTGCTGATATCCATGGTTGATTCCGCCGGGCCTGTTCGGGTCTAAGGACGGCAAGGGACCCGAACCCCGCCGCCCTTAGGCTGTTCAGACTTCAATCACGTTCGTGTTGGGCTTCGTGGACCACGTGCGCAGAAGCGCAGTGTTGGCGCCGCCGCCCTGCTTCGCACCTGGCATCACGAGGCCGTAGAACAGGTCCGTCATGCCGGCCGGCTGCGCAGTCGCAGTGATCGAAGTCGCGGTGGCCGCGCCAGTCGTCTCAATCGCATCGCCGGTCGGGGTGGCTGCTACACTGAACGTGGTCGGGGTCAAACCGGCAGCAAGCACGTAATAAACCGTGCTGGGCGAAAGGCCGGTCGGGAGGTTGCCGCCGGTCGGGGTGAAGATGACAGGCGACCCGGCCTCAAGGCCATGGCCGCCATCCCACGTGACAACGCCCGGATCGGCGACGCTGATCGTCACGGGGCCTTCGGAGATGCAGCCCGCGCCCCATTCGATCTTGATAGCGTAATTGGAGCAATCGGCTTCCGCTTGCTTCATTCTGATCTGGCCGGGATCATTGGGCATCGGCGAGAAGGTGTTTTCCATCGCCGCAGAGTTGGCACTGCCCTTGATCGTCACGTCACGGCCGGCACCGATGAACGCCTGCGTGATCTCTGCCCTGGTGTCACCGAGCGAACCGCTTTGTGTCCAGCCCTTGACCTCAAGCCATTCGGATTCCTGCGCGGTGAAATCGGCCAGCACTACCTCGGAATCGGTGGGCAGAGCCACCCGCGTGCCGATGTAGAACTTCGAGCCGTTGACTGCCTGCAATGCCATGTTCCGGCGCTCCTGTTGCCCACGTCAAAGCCGGGCGGTTCCAAAGTAGCCGAACATTACAGCGGATATCGCCTTTGCGCAATATCTGTGCGCAAAGGCGCAGGATTAGTGCGCGGAAGGCATGCGAAATGGCTGACCCGTGATTGCCCCTAATCGCCTACCGAAGAGATACTCCGCACCTTCAAGCAGCGCTCTTGAATCTTAGAGACGAGCTTATTGACCTGTTTTTGGCTGACCGGATGGCGGTAGAAGACGCGGAGAGTCACATCTCCGTCTATCTCTCGCACCATAAGGCGGAGCCAAGGATCATGTGCGATCCCGAACAAACCACCGCCTGGCCCTGCATCAATGTCCGTGCCGCCATCGACCGAGGCAGGGACAACCCTCTCATAAGTGCGAGCGATGCCCCGTATTACGCATGTAGTCGCATCGGGAAGGCTCATGTCGATAACAGCAACCTTCCCCCAATCGCGATGCGGATAGTCGGTGTCGGGGGCGGCGCTCGCAGATGACGCGAAAGCGATCACGGCGATGACAGTGATAGATGGTCGGATCATGGGGATGGAAAGTGCCATTAAAGGGCGGCGTTGGCCAGTCCTATGCCTACATACTTGACCAAAGCGCCCGAACCACCGTCACCCGATAAGCGCCGTCCACATAGGATGGCAGTATGCCGGCATCCTGCGTCACGCGGAGACGTGATGCCCCGTACCGCATGCGCTCATCGGCAGGAAAGTGCGCTGCGATCTGCCCCGCGATCTCCTTAAGCTGGACGTGTGAGATGGCGCGAGCGATGGGCCATTGCAGGGACAGCATCAGCGTGCCGGAGCGGACGTGCAAGCTGGGATCGATCCTGCCGCCTCGGTTCGGATCGTTCGTTACGTCCGATAGCAGGATAAATGGCAAGGGACCGATGGCGTCGCTCGGCGGGGTGATGATATCGTCGGGCTCGTACACGGTCATCGCCGGGTCCGTGGCGAGCGTGTCTATGCGGGACTTGAGGGCGAGATAATCTGTCGTTTCGATTGTCGGCATTACCTGCCTCCCAGCCTAGCCGCTTCCGCCATGACGATCGAATCCCACTTCGCCGCCGCCGCCTCGGCGAACCCGAACCCCGACTGCGCATACGTCCGCCCCAGCGAATCCTCGCCAACGAAGCCAAAATTCTGCCGGGCAGAGTATCGCGCCTGCCACCCCAGATAGATCGTGTCCCCAGGCTGTATCCCTGCGATGCCCGTGGTGATGTCTCCAGTGAACGGGCCATCTTTGACGGTCGGAGGCGTGAGGCTGACCACTACCGATCGTGCGAGGTCGCCGGTCTTGACTGGCACGCGCCCGCCGTTGGGAATGGTCTTGGACGCTTCCTCGGCAAGCGCCTGTACCGAGTTTCGCAACAGCCCGGTCATGATGGCGTTCGCGCTACCAGCCCATGCGGCGGGGTCTATGCCGGCCCAGCCAGTCATCAACCATCATCCTTTGGCTTTTCATCCATCCTGTACTTTTTTGTCCAGCGCTTCGGCACGACAGCCTCAGGGCCGCTCTCGCCGATAACCGGAATGCTATCGGGCGCGCCGGTTTCGAGCACGCCGCCAGATGGGAAATCGCTTGGAGCCCCAGGTCCTATCCCAATCTTCTCGCGCAGCATCTCGACGCTGACATTCAACGCTTCCGCCATCTTGCCGTGCAGAATCGCGCTACGGATGCGGTGACAGTTGATGCAGGCCATGGTCTTCTCCTATCCTAGCAGGCCGAATAGCCAGTCTATCCGGTGCTCGCCTCGGCATTTGCAGGAAACGTTGTTCTTTGCCCCGCCGGCCGGGTCATGCGGGTATTTCATGAGGCTACCGTCTGGAAGCTCGAAAAGCGTATCCACGCCGATCACGGACTTGCCGTGCATCGCGAGATGCCATCCACGCGCATGATCGGGACCGCCGGAATGATACCAGAATTTCGTGAGTGCCTCATCCGGCAATCCCGCCTTATCGAGAGCCTGCTTTGTCGCCTCCGCTCGCGCCATCTCGACACCGCTGGCCGTCTCGGTGCGGGCGATATCTTCCGCCCTGCGGGCAAGCAGCCGATCGGAATACTTCGCCGCCATCTCATCGATCTTGTCGCGGGTGAGCGGGTTCGGCTTCCCCGCCGCTACATCCCTAATCGCCTTTTGAATCGACCGGTCAAAGCGCCGGTCGCGCAGCGTCATGCCGGTGCCTTCAATCCACTTTCCGTCCTTGTTGAACCGCCCCAGCACCTTGAGCATTTCGTCTGGGTCGCCAGAGAGCAGACGGCGACGCATGTTGTCCACATAGCCTGCCTGCGGGTCGGACAGGCCGATGATACCACCCTCGCGCCGCTTGCTGATCGGATTTATGCGGCCAGCGATGTCAATGGCGATCTGCTGCGGACCGTCGCCACGCTGGAAGCCATCCCCGATGACGCGGCGAGCGGTTTCAATCTGTTCATCGGTATAGCCCGCCACGCGCGATGCCGCTTCGGTACGGATG
>JBEGJL010000257.1:0-2816 GCA_041184605.1 Pseudomonadota bacterium | reverse complement strand
GCGTCAATCCGGCCGGCGATCCGCTGTTCGAGGCCTTGCGCGACCTGCGCCGCGAACTCGCCAAAGAGGCAGGCCTGCCGCCCTATGTCATCTTCCACGATGCCACCTTGCGCGAAATGGCCGAGACCCGACCCGCCAACCTGGCCCAGTTGGGCGAAGTCGGCGGCGTCGGGTCCCGGAAATTGGCGGCCTATGGCGAGGCATTCCTCGCGACTATCCGCCAGTTCTGATCAGGGCCGGATCTCATCATGCGGCAGCTGCGGCGCGGCGTCCTCGCCGTGGCGGGTGGCCCAGAGCGAGTAGAACACCCCCGCCGCGATCAGCGCCGCGGTCACGCCCAGGCTCAGCACCGGCGGGAACTTGGCCCCGCCCATCACGAAATCGGAGATGAAGATCTTCGATCCGATGAACACCAGCACGGCAGCAAGCGCATACTTAAGGTAGTAGAACCGGTGCACCATGGCCGAGAGCGCGAAGTATAGCGCGCGCAGGCCAAGGATCGCCATGATGTTGCTGGTATAGACGATGAAGGTGTCGGTCGTGATCGCAAAGATCGCCGGGACCGAGTCCACTGCAAAGACCAGGTCAGCCAGATTGATCACCACCAGCGCGACGAACAGCGGGGTGACTGCCGTGACCAGCTTGCCAGTCTTGTCATCCGGCACCTTCACGAAAAAGTGCTGGTCATGCAGCTGCGGCGTGACGCGCATGTGCGATGAAATCCACCGCACCACGGGGTTCTTTGAAACGTCGGGATCGTGATCCCCCGCAAAGAAAATTTTCACGCCGGTGAAGATCAGGAAGGCAGCGAAGATGTAGAGCACCCAGTAAGCCTGCTCAACCAGTGCAGCGCCCGCCGCGATCATCAGGCCGCGCAGCACGATCACCGCCAGGATACCCCAGAGGAGCGCGCGGTACTGGTACTTCGCGGGGATCGCAAAGAAGGTGAAGATCAGACTGATCACAAAGACATTGTCGATCGAGAGCGCCTTTTCGATGAAGTACCCGGTGTAGTACTTCATGCCCAGATCACCGCCCTTCTCGATCCAGACCCAGGCGCCAAAGGCCATGGCGATGGCGATGTAGAAGACCGATAGCTTGAGCGATTCCGCGATGCCCATCTCTCGGTCATCCTTGTGCAGGATGCCCAGGTCGAAGATGGTCAGCGCGATGACGATGCCGATAAAGGCAAGCCAGAACCAGAGCGGCGTGCCGAGCCAGTCGGCGGTCAGAAATTCCATGTATCAGTGCCCCTGCAATAAAACAAAGCGCGCCGGAGCAAGTGGACTGAACTTGCTCCGGCGCGGAGGTTGGTCACCCTGCTGCTATCCGGTCAGCCGGGCGCGGCGCCGCAGCAGCCGCGAAATCCGGTCCTTGATTGCCAGTTTCAGCTTTTTGAGGCGGACGATCTCAAACGGATCGGCCAGCCGCCGCCGCTGCGCCAGGCGCAGGGCTTCGTCCAGCTTCTGGTGGCGCTCCATCAGGCGGAACACACGATCGGACATGGCAAAAGCTCCCTAATCGAACAGGTTTGGTTCGATCGGATGCGCCGAGCCGTGGGCCTGGATCCTTGGGATGGGGGGACAAGAGTCCGGACCCTAGGCATCGGCGTCATCCGATGCGGTCCGACATCACGCTGCGCCCTGGCTGGGAAGGGGGGATGGTGCCAGTGCGCCGCGCCAGAGGGGCCCGGTCCCGCAGGACTGTTTTTAAGACCGATTCGATCGCATTTCAAGCCCCCCGCACAAAGGCCGTATCCAACAGCTTGACCTCCTGACGACTCGCGATATTAATATGATATCAAATTTATAAGGGTCAAAACCATGTCCGATACCCATGCTCCGATGACTGCCAGCCGCGAAACCCGCGCCTGGAGCACCAGCGGCTACCTTATCCTGATTGCTTTTCTGGCCCTGCTCAGCCTGACGGTCTGGCGGGTGGTAAGCTTCGCCGGCAGCCAGCCCGATGACACCCAGGTTTTCGGCTTCGTTGTCTCGACCGGGCTGGCTGCGATCATGCTGGTGATCCTGGCCAGCGGCTTTTACATGATCCAGCCCAACCAGGCCGCGGCGATCACGCTGTTTGGCGCCTATCGCGGGACGGACCGCCAGCATGGGCTGCGCTGGGTCTGGCCGTGGATGGGCAAAAGCAAGATCTCGGTCCGCGCCAACAACCTGGTGTCCGACAAGATCAAGGTGAACGACCTGCGCGGCAACCCGATCGAGATGGCGGCCCAGGTGGTCTGGCGCGTGGTCGATACCGCGCAGGCGCTCTATGACGTCGATGATTACAAGGCCTTCGTCATGGTCCAGATCGAAGCCGCGGTCCGCACGATCGGTTCGCGCTATCCCTATGACGATTTTGCCCATGCCGAGATCACCCTGCGGGGCAACCATGACCAGGTTGGCGCCGAACTGCGCAAGGAGCTGATCGCGCGGCTGACCATGGCCGGGATCACAGTGGACGAATGCGGCTTTACCCACCTTGCCTATGCCCAGGAAATCGCCGGGGCGATGCTGCGCCGGCAGCAGGCCGAAGCGGTGATCGCGGCGCGGACGAAGCTGGTCGAAGGTGCGGTGACCATGGTCGAAATGGCCTTGCAGCAGCTGAGCGACAAGGATGTCGTCCACCTGGATGACGAGCGCAAGGCCGCCATGGTGTCCAACCTGATGGTCGTGCTCTGCGGCGAACGCGATACCCAGCCGGTGGTCAACGCGGGCAGCCTGTACTGACCCCAGACCATGGCTGGCCCGGCAAAGAAATCATTCCCCCTGCGGCTCGATCCGGCGCTATATGCGGCGCTGGAACGGACCGCA
>JBEGJL010000256.1:0-7382 GCA_041184605.1 Pseudomonadota bacterium | reverse complement strand
GCGCTCATCCAACTGCTGGTTGGCGCCAACCAAGGCCTGCGTTTGGCGATCAAGTTGCTGGGTCATGCGGTTGAAGGCGCGATTGAGAAGGCCGATTTCATCAGCTCCGGTTCGCCCTTCGATCCGCATCGAAAAGTTGCCAGCACCAACCTCTCGGGCCGCCGCGACAAGATCGTAAAGCGGCTTCACCTGGCGATCAGCAAAGCGGAGCGCAAACCAGACCGACAAACCCACGAGGGCCAAAGATGCTACGAATAGGGCGATGATCGACTGCAGCTGCAATGTCCGCGTGCGCTTGGTAAGTTCCGCATAATCGCGAACAATACTTTGCGCGCGCTGGCCTTGGGAAAGGCTCAGCAGGTCGGATTTTCGGGCAGTGTACAGGTAAATGCCCGTCCGGCGATCAATAGGGGTCAGCGCCTCAATCTTGTCGGGCTTGGTGTCGACGACGATATCGGCCCCACTATCCAACTGGCGAACCACACCCTCTGACACCTGCTCGTTCAACGGGTTTTCACCCCTTGCGAAGGCAGCGCGACTGAGCGTTCCGTCTGGCAGTTTTTGCAGGATCGTAGATTCGTTGATGTTACGGTTGGTGATTTGGAACTGGTAGTAACTGATAAATTCCGGGCTGACGGGGCTCTGCTTGCTAAGAAAGTCGCGAAGGTCTGCCGCCATTGCCAGCGACGAATACTTCATGTCGTTCTCTGTTTGCTCATAAAAGCCAAGCGCGAGCTTGTTGGAATTTTCGAGCAGTCCCCGAGATTTGTCGGAGAACCAGAATTCGACCGCAGATTGAAACAGAAATGAGGCGAAGATCGCGACAAGCAGCGTGGGGATCGCTGAAATGAGTGAGAATAGAAAAACCAATCGGACGTGAAGCTGACCAGTCCCGCCAGCGACATCACGCGCGCGCTGCAACGCGAGACGTCGCCCCAGGAGGACCAGGATAGCCAGCGCCGGGATTAACGTGCCAACGAGCAGGGTCGCGGTCAGTTCTGTCGGCAGGAGATGGTCGGACTTCGATTGCGCGCTGATCACGATCCACGTGATCCCGGTCATGATGACAAATGCCGCGACGGCAATGACCTCCATTACCGCGAACACGTTTGCACGACGCGCCGCAATCAGAAAACGCCGCCACCACTTGGGCCAGCCGCTGTTGCGAGTAGAAGGCGTTCGAGGCGGCATCGTTGCGGGATTACAACACCAGTGTTGCCAAAAGGCAAGTAGTCTAACGTGCCAACTCTGACGCACTTATTCCCAACTCTCCGAGGCGTTTACGCAGGGTATTGCGATTTATCCCCAGTACTTGAGCGGCGCGCAACTGGTTCCCGTGTGTCTCGCGCAGCACAGCTTCAAACAGGGGGCGCTCAAACGCAGCAAGCGCCGAATCGTACACGCTTCCGCTTGACGGCTTGTTCGCCTCCAACCAAGAATGGACAGCCTGTTCGATTCCTACGCCTGCAACAGGGGAATCGCTATGAGGCGTTTCCGCCAGCATTGGGAGAAGCCCATCGGGCTCGATCATGTCCTCGCGCGAGAGCAGCGCTAGACGGTAGATGAAGTTGCGCAGTTCCCGCACATTGCCGCGCCAAGGCTGGCGAGCCAGAATATCTGCCGCAGCATCCGATAAGTGCCGCCGCGGCAATCCCTCTTGCATTGCAAGCATCAGAAAATGTCGGGCAATGGCCGGGATGTCATCCGCTCGATCGCGCAATGGTGGCAAGGTAATCGGCACAACATTAAGCCGATAGAACAGGTCTTCACGGAAGGTTCCGCCTGCAATCATGGGCTGCAAATCGCGATTTGTTGCGGCAACGATGCGCACATCAACCTTTATCTCGTCGCGCCCACCCACCCTTCGGATCGAGCCGGACTGCAAAGCGCGAAGCAGTCTGGTTTGCGCCTGCATCGGCATATCGCCGATTTCGTCAAGGAAGAGGGTGCCGCCATTAGCCTGTTCGAACTTGCCAACGTGCCGAGAGACGGCGCCCGTAAAGGCACCCTTTTCATGCCCGAACAGTTCACTTTCAATCAGTTCACCGGGGATCGCCGCAGTATTCACCGCAATGAACGGTCCATCACGGCGCTGGCCGAGTTGGTGGATTGCTTCTGCCACTAACTCCTTGCCCGTACCGCTCTCGCCAAGCACGAGAACGGTCAGATCATTGCGCAAGACGCGCGTGATCATGCGATAGACGGCCTGCATCGGCGCGCTACGACCGACCAGCGGCAAGCCTGCGGGTGGGCCATCCCCCTGCTGGTCAATCTGGCTTGCGTTGTTGCCAACGGCTTGGCGAACAGTCCGGGCAAGTTCGTCAATGTCGAAGGGTTTGGGAAAATATTCGAAGGCGCCCGTGTCTGTTGCCCGAACTGCCGTATCGAGCGTGTTCTGGGCCGAAAGGATAATGATCGGCAATTCCGGATCGGCGGAGCGCACCTGGTCGATCGTCGCGATGCCGTCTCCATCGCTCAGCATCACGTCTGTAACCAGCGCCGAAAAGCGCCGTTCAGCCAGATGGCGGTCGCGTTCGGCAATTGAATCGCACCGGACCACCTCGAAGCCCTCCGCTTCAAGCGCGGCGGTGATGACAATGGCGATGGACATGTCGTCCTCGACCAGCAGCACGCTCATGCAACGGCTTCCTTTTCTGATGGGCTTGGGGGCGCCTTGGGCGCCACCTGCAAATGAATTCGGAAATGGGTTAGGTTTGCGGCCTCTTCTCGCTCGTGACTGATCCGGCCGCTCATGTCGCGAACCATCCGCCGGACGAGCGCAAGCCCCAGCCCCTGCCCGCTCTTCTTAGTGGTAACAAAAGGCTCAAACAGATGGTCCGCCATCGCCGGATCAACGCCAGGTCCGTTGTCGCTCACACGCAGTTCAATTGGCAAACGCACCGGTGCTCCCTCTGCTGCCCGGTTTACCTGCAACCCACTGGCAAAGCGGGTGCGAACCACGATTTTCGGAGTGGCTACCGCCGCGCAAGCTTCGGCCGCGTTGGCGATCAGATTGATCAATATCTGAACCAACGCATCGGCGTTGGCCAGGACCGGGGGCAGCGAAGGATCGAATTCCTCGATAACCACCGGTGCCTTGCCTCCGGCTTCGATTACGGCGCGCGCGCGCCGGATCGCTTCATGAAGATTGCACGGACCAAGCTCTGGCGGGGTGCGGCGCGACAGGGTTTGCATCTGATCGATCAGTTTCGCGATCCGATCGACCTCTTCCGCAATAAGGCCGGTAAGCGCGAGTTCCGTCCCATCAAGTTTTCTGCCCAAAAGCTGGGCTGCACCGCGGATCCCGGCCAGTGGGTTCTTGATTTCGTGTGCAAGGATTTCTGGCGCGCGCAGAACTGTGTTCTCGGTGCCTTCGCCGCGCAAAGCCTCAGCGCCTGCAGCATCCTGAAGCGTTACAATCTGCCAGCCAGGTTGGTCGATCACCGGGGCTGCCGTGACGTCAAGCCGCCGGACACCTTGTCCCGGGATCAGAACTGTGGCGGCCCGGGCGGAGATTTGCGCCTCACTCTCGTTCATACGATCTGCCAGCCGCGACTCTTCAAACCGGACAGCCTCAACCAAAAGCCTGCCGCTCAACCTTCTTGCACTTTGCCCCAGCAACTGTTCGGCAGCGGGATTGGCGCCGACAATTCGTTGACCCGGCGCCAAAAGCACCACGGCCAGCGGCAGAGAAGCCAGCTGACGCGCAGCGTCGACCATGTCAGGCCGCCAATCGCGAAATAAATGGGGCGTAGAATTCACGGAGGCTGCGGATTACCTCGTCGGCATCATCTACAAAGTTGATCCGATTGCGGAACTCGGCCGAACCATGCAGCCCCTTTGTGTACCAACTGAGGTGCTTGCGCGCCATTTTGACGCCGGTGTCCTTGCCATAATGGCTTAGCATTGCATCATAATGCTCTAGAACAACGGACAATTGTTCGTCGATAGTGGGGTCGACAACCTGAACTCCTTGGCGTAACCAGTGCATGACCTGGCCGAGCAGCCAAGGTTTGCCATAGGCCCCACGGCCAATCATCACTCCATCGGCCCCTGACAATTCAAGGGCATTGGCGGCATCTTCAATTCCGCAAATATCGCCATTCACAATGACCGGGATCGAAACGGCGTCCTTGACCTGTCGAACAAAGGCCCAGTCCGCATCGCCCTTGTACATCTGGTTGCGGGTGCGGCCATGGACTGTGACCATTTTGGCTCCCAAGTCTTCTGCAATTCTGGCCAATTCGGGCGCGTTGAGGCTGTCATGGCACCAACCCATGCGCATCTTGACGGTCACCGGCACCGAAACAGCCTTCACGGTGGCCTCAATCAAACTCGCCGCCAAAGGGACATCGCGCATCAGCGCCGAACCCGCATCGCCATTGACGACTTTGCGGACCGGGCACCCCATATTGATGTCGATGATTGCTGCGCCGCGATCCTCAACCAGCTTGGCCGCCTCGCCCATTTGCACCGGGTCGCAGCCAACGAGCTGCATCGACACCGGTTCCTCGATCTGGTCCCACATGGCTTTCTGAACCGAGACCCGCGTTTCGCGGATCGCCGCGGGACTGGCGATCATCTCGGTAACGTTTAGGCCGGACCCATAGCGGCGAACCAGACGGCGGAACGGCAGGTCGGTCACACCCGTCATCGGAGCCAGGATCACCGGGCAATCGATGCGCTGGGGGCCGACTTGGATCGGATCTAGCGAGGGTGGTACTGGAAGCGACATCACGATCTGCCTAAAATTTGGGCAGCACATAGGGAATTGCCGGAAACACAGCAAGCCTTTACCGGCGCGAATGTAATGACCGATACAAGCCCTTCCCCTCCCACCGTCGCGGCAGTGATCGTAGCAGCCGGCCAGGGGCTGCGTGCGGGCCAACCCCTGCCCAAGCAGTTCGCGCGATGGCGGGGCAAGCCGGTGGTGCGGCATTCTGCCGAAGCACTGGCGCAAGCGGGGCTGTCACCGATTATTGTGGTGATCCCCGCTGGTGCCGAAGATGTCGCCACAGGATGCCTGTCAGGCATATCGGGGGTCCGGCTGGTCAGAGGTGGTCCCAGTCGGCAGGACTCGGTCAGGCTTGGGCTTGAGGCGCTATCGGCCTCGCCACCAGACCTCGTCCTGATCCATGATGCAGCGCGGCCGACTTTGCCCGGTCCAGTGATCGAGCGTCTGATCACTGCGCTTTGCGAAGCACCAGGTGCCATTCCCGTATTGCCGGTGGTTGACAGCCTGACCGAAGCTGAGGGCAATCGGATGGGACGCCCGGCTCGAAGGGAACTGCTACGCAGGGTGCAAACCCCTCAGGCGTTCCGGTTCAGCGAAATCCTGGCGGCCCACCGTGCATGGTCCCACTCAGATGAAGCTGGTGACGACGCGCAGGTTGCCCAGGCTGCAGGTTTGACCGTCGCCTTGGTGGAAGGAGACGAGCGCTTGCAAAAACTGACTTTCGCCAGCGACTTTGATGCGGATTTGCCCCCCTTGCGCGTTGGGACCGGTTATGATGTCCATCGCCTCAGCGCCGGGGACGACCTCTGGCTGTGCGGGGTAAAGATTGAGCATAGCCATGGCCTGGCTGGGCATAGCGATGCCGATGTGGCCATCCACGCATTGGTCGACGCGCTGCTTGGTGCGATCGGCAACGGTGATATCGGCAGCCATTTCCCACCCAGTGATCCACAATGGAAGGGCGCTTCGTCCGATCGGTTCCTGGCCCACGCAGCGAGATTGGTCTGTGATGCTGGCTACCGCATCGGCAATGTTGACCTCACCCTGATCTGCGAAGCCCCCAAGATCGGGCCGCATCGTCAAGCAATGCGTCAGCGGCTGGCCGAAATCCTTGCTATCGATGGCGGAGCAATCAGCGTAAAGGCCACCACCACCGAGCGACTGGGCTTTACCGGCCGCGGTGAAGGGATTGCTGCGCAGGCAGTCGCAACGCTACTGCTTGCGTGATGGAGAACAATGGGATGCCTGCCACCAATCGGATACTAGCCGCGATCCTGACGTTGGCCTTGCCCGCGCCGGCCGTGGCCGCTGCGGCGGAACCACCCTGCCTGACTGCGGAGGAATTTACCGCCGTCTCCACCTTCGCTCTGCCAGGCGTTATCCGCGGTGCAGCGCAGCGTTGTGCGCCGGTCCTGCCCGGCGATGCCTTCCTCCGCAGCCAGTCTGAAAACCTGGCCAAGCGGTACAGCGTGGGGCGCGACCGGTCCTGGCCTCAGGCCAAGGTCGCCTTCTTCAAGCTGGGTGGCGGCATGGATCCGCAGACTGTCGGCGTGCTTAAGGCTATGCCGGATGAAAATTTGAAGCCCTTTGTCGAAGGCGCTGTCACCTCAATGGTTGGTCAGCAATTGCCGACCGAGCGTTGCTCCGCGGTTGATCGGCTGGTCATGCTACTTTCACCGCTGCCGCCCGAAAGCACGGCTGAGGTCATCGGGCTTGCTGCTGGCCTCGGCGCCCGAAGCGGGCAGGCAAGGCTTGGCAAACTGGCGATTTGCAAGGCTTGATTTGATGGACAATCTGCTTCCTGCCGACATCGCGGAATTGGCCGCGCGCGTGATTGAAAGCAATATCGCCGCCGGCCGCACGGTCGCGCTAGCCGAAAGCTGTACGGGAGGCCTGGTTGCGGCAGCTCTGACCGAGATCGCCGGCTCATCAGCGGTGCTCGATCGTGGCTTCGTGACCTATTCAAACGAGGCCAAGCAGGAGTTGCTGGGTGTCAATCCTGATATCATCGACACATTTGGAGCTGTCTCGATTGCCTGTGCCTGGGCGATGGCGCAGGGCGCGCTCAAACGCAGTGATGCAGACGTTGCCGTGGCGATCAGCGGGATCGCGGGCCCCGGTGGCGGGTCACCGCAAAAACCGGTCGGCACCGTGGTTTTCGCCCGGGCGATCCGTGGCCAGGATGAAGAGGAAGCGCTGGCCGAAGAGCGGTTACTCGACGGATCAAGCCGCTCGCGCGTGCGCCATCAGGCCGCGCTTGTGGCGCTGGAACTGCTGCTGCCGTAGAGCGCTTGGGCCCGTCCTTCGAACGCGCTGACCATCTTGCGGAAGGCCTGGTCAAAATAGGTTCCGGCCAGCTTTTCGAACATGGCGTTACGGAAGGTGAAGCTGACCATGAATTCCACTTCGCAGCCACCATCTTCAGTGGAGCGGAACTGCCAGACATTATCGAGATCGCGCATGGGCCCGTCGACGTAAATCACCTCAATCCGTTCCGGACGCTGCTTGATCACGCGTGAGGTGAACTTTTCCCGCAGCGCTTTGAAGCCAACCAGCATGTCGGCAATCATCTCGTGATCATTGTCGGATCTCACGCGAGTGGCAGCGACCCACGGCAGAAACTCGCCATAGCGGGCCACGTCAGCGA
>JBEGJL010000255.1:0-2871 GCA_041184605.1 Pseudomonadota bacterium | reverse complement strand
GCACTGCTAGGGTGGCAAAATGGAGCCAAAGCAACATCTCTATCTCGTCGACGGATCGGCCTATATCTTCAGGGCTTACCACCGCCTGCCGCCGCTGACCAACCCGCAGGGCGTTCCGGTTGGCGCAGTCTATGGCTACACCACCATGTTGTGGAAGCTGGCCGATGACCTGCACAAGGCCGCTGGCCCGACGCACCTTGCGGTGATTCTTGACGCCAGCGGCAAGAGCTTCCGCAACGATATTTACGATCAGTACAAGGCCAACCGCCCGCCCCCGCCCGAAGACCTGAAGCCGCAGTTCCCGCTGATCCGCGACGCGACCCGCGCCTTCAGCCTGCCCTGCATCGAGGAGCAGGGGCTGGAAGCGGACGATCTGATCGCCTCTTACGCGCGCGCCGCCACGACACGCGGCTGGGACGTGACGATAGTCTCATCCGACAAGGACCTGATGCAACTGGTCGGCCGCTGCCAGCATCAAGATGGCGGCGAAGCCTGCATCGACATGCTCGATACGATGAAGAACCAGCGGATCGACGTGCCCGAAGTGGTCGAGAAGTTCGGCGTGCCGCCCGAGCTGGTCGGCGATGTCCTCGCGCTAATGGGGGATTCGGTCGATAACGTGCCCGGCATCCGTGGGATCGGCCCGAAGACTGCGACCAAGCTGATCCAGGAACACGGCGGGCTTGAAGCCGCCCTGGCCGCGGCGCCTGCGATGAAGCCATCCAAGCTGCGCGACAGCCTGATCGAACACGCCGAAATGGCGCGGCTCAGCCGGGTACTTGTCCAGCTGAAGGAAGACTGTCCGCTGCCGGTCGCGCTGGATGACTTCAAGCTTGATGTGATCCCGCCCGATCCGCTGGCCGCCTTCCTGGAAGAGCACGGCTTCCATTCGCTGCTCAAGCGGCTGGGCGATGGGCGCGGCAGCCCGGAACGGCGGGTTGATCTGAACCCGGCCAAGGCGGTCACCGCCGCCGCCGCTCCGGTGGCAGGCAGCAACCGCCAGCCCCTGCCCGAACTGCCCGCAATCGACCGCAGCAAATATGCCTGCGTGCAGGACGAGGCTGCTCTGGCCGGCTGGATCGAACGGGCCTTGGCCGCGCGCGTAGTGGCCTTCGATACCGAAACGAGCGCGCTTGATGCGATGCAGGCCGACCTTACCGGGATCAGCCTGGCGCTGGGTCCGGGCGATGCCTGCTACATCCCGCTGGCTCACGGCGGGACCGACATGTTCGCCGAACGCCCGCAGCAGGTTGGAAAGGCGCGCGCGCTCGCCCTGCTCAAGCCGCTGCTGGAAAGCGATGCCGTGCTGAAGATCGGGCAGAACGCGAAGTACGATCTCAACATTCTGGCCCGCCACGGGATCAACGTGGCTCCGGTCGACGATACCATGGTGATGAGCTTTGACCTTGATGCCGGCCGCTCGATCGATGGGATCGGCGGCGGACACGGGATGGATGAACTGTCCACCCGCCACCTTGGCCACACCACCCTGGCCTTCAAGGACATCTGTGGCAGCGGCAAAAAGGCGATTCCGTTCGGCGAAGTGCAGCTTGAACGGGCAACCGAATATGCAGCTGAAGATGCCGAAGTGACCTGGCGGCTCCACCGCCTGCTCAAGCCACGGCTTAGCGAAGAAGGCGCGACCCGTATTTATGAACGGGTTGACCGGCCGCTGGTGCCGGTGGTGGCGCAGATGGAGCGCCACGGCATCCGCGTCGATCGCGAAAAGCTGGCCGGCCTGTCCGCCACTTTTGCCGAGGAAATCGCCAAGCTTGAAGGCCAGATCCACGAACTGGCCGGGCAACCCTTCACCATTGGCAGCCCCAAGCAGTTGGGCGAAATCCTGTTCGACAAACTGGGCTTCAAGGGCGGAAAGAAGGGCAAGACCGGCCAATACTCAACCGACCAGGGCATTCTGGAACGGCTTTCTGGTGAAGGCGCGGTGATCGCTGACAAGGTGCTGGAATGGCGCCAGCTGTCCAAGCTGCGCTCAACCTATACCGAAGCCCTGCAAGCCGCGATCAATCCGCAAACCGGCCGCGTCCACACCAGCTACAGCCTGGTCGGCGCGCAGACCGGGCGCCTGTCATCGACCGAACCCAACCTGCAAAACATCCCGATCCGGACCGAACTGGGCCGCCAGATCCGCGAGGCTTTCGTGGCCGAGCCGGGTAATGTCCTGCTGGCCGCGGACTATAGCCAGATCGAACTGCGGCTGGCCGCGCACATGGCCGATGTCCCCGCGCTGAAGGAAGCCTTCGCAAATGGTGAGGACATCCACGCCCGCACTGCGATGGAAATGTTTGGTGAGGTCAATCGTGACACCCGCGGCCGCGCCAAGACGATCAACTTCGCGATCCTCTATGGCATCTCGCGCTGGGGTCTGGCCGGGCGGCTGGGCGTGCCGGCGGAGGAAGCCCAGGCGATGATCGATCGCTATTTCGAACGCTTCCCCGGCATCCGTCACTACATCCACTCAACGCTCGAAAGCGTGCGCAGCAACGGCTATTCAGAGACGCTGTTCGGTCGCAAGTGCTGGTTCCCGCGGATCAGCTCAAACAATCCCAACGAACGGGCCGGTTCAGAGCGGGCGGCGATCAACGCCCCGATCCAGGGCACCAGTGCCGACATCATCAAGCGTGCCATGGTGCGAATGATGCCTGCACTGGAAGCGGCGGGCCTGGGTCACGTGCGGATGCTGCTGCAAGTGCACGATGAACTGGTGTTCGAACTGCCCGAGGCCGACGTGGCGGCGGCAAGCAAGGTGATCGAGGCCGTGATGGCGAGCGCGGCTGAACCGGCGGTCCCGCTATCGGTGCCGCTTGGGGTGGAAATCGGCACTGGCCCCAGCTGGGGCGCGGCGCACTGACA
>JBEGJL010000254.1:0-3205 GCA_041184605.1 Pseudomonadota bacterium | reverse complement strand
AGCGTGGCCTTGCTGCGGCTGCGGGTGGCCTGATCAAGCTGCCGCGCCAGATCCCGCCGCGCATCGCGATGGAACTGGCCCTGACCGGCGATTTCATCGACGCCGCCCGCGCTTACGAACTCGGTTTCGTCAACCGCGTGGTCGAAGGCCCCTCGCTCCCTGCCGCGCTCGAACTGGCGGCCCGTGTCGCAGAGAATGGCCCGCTTGCCCTGATCGCTTCGAAGGCGATCATTCGCGATTCGCACACCTGGAGCGACGCGGAAATGTGGCAGAAGCAGGCAAGCTATATCGCCCCGGTCTTCACCAGCAGCGATGCCCGCGAAGGCGCCGCAGCTTTTGCGGAAAAGCGCAAGCCGAACTGGCAGGGTAAGTAAGCCCGGCAGCCTGGCCCAAAACGAAAAAGGCCCCGGGAAACCGGGGCCTTTTTAGCGAATGGTGGGCGTAGCAAGGATTGAACTTGCGACCCCTACGATGTCAACATAGTGCTCTACCACTGAGCTATACGCCCGCACCATTCAGGTTCCACCCGGGGCCGTCGCCCCGGGCAGGGATGCGCCATTAGCGAGGCTGCACGCCCGATGCAAGCCGCTTGATAGCCCAAAGTTGCGTTCAGATCAGCGCTTGCGACGGATTGCCGAAAATCCGCTCTACCTCCAGCACCAGATCGCGCAGGTGGAACGGCTTGGACAACACCTTGGCCTGCGGGGCTTCGCGGTTTGCCTTCAACGTCACAGCAGCAAAGCCGGTGATGAACATCACCTTGGTTGCCGGGCTGATTTCGGCACAGCGCTGGGCCAGTTCGATCCCGTCCATTTCCGGCATGACAATGTCGGACAGCAGAAGATCAAAGTGCTGCGTTTCGAGCAGTGGCAGCGCTTCGGTTCCCCGATCGACGGCAACCACCTCGTACCCGGCATTTTCCAGCGCCCGCGAAAGGTAGGTGCGCATGGCTTCTTCGTCTTCGGCAAGGAGGATGCGGATCATGCGTGGTCCCAAGGGTGATGCGGCATTGTACGACCCCGCACGCCTTACCGCCAAACCCGTTAAGATTCTGCCAGCAAAGCGCACCGCAAGCTTTGACAGAAACCGATGGGAGAGCCAGCTAGCTGTTATGCATTTCGACGCACCGGCCCAATTCGATTCGCCGCCGCTAACCGGGGGTGAGATTCCTGGCTCCCAGGGTCAGGCAGCTTTTTCGTTGCATCAGAGTGATGCCTCGCCGGTGCCGGTGTTGATCGCGGTGCCCCATGCCGGCCGGGCCTATCCAGACAGCCTGATCGAGCGGATGCGCAACCCGGCCTACGCCTCGCTGCGGCTGGAAGATCGCTACGTTGATCTGCTGGGTGAAGCAGTAGCCAGCGCAACCGGGGCAACGCTGTTGGTCGCCCGCGCGCCACGCGCGATGATTGACCTTAACCGGGCACCCGAAGACGTGGATTGGGATATGGTTGCCGGTGGCAAGCCGGATCGGGTTGGCAGCTACACGCCCGGCCTGCGGGTGCGCAGCGGGCTGGGCCTGATCCCGCGACGCCTGCCGGGGCTGGGCGAACTGTGGAAGCACCGCCATGACCAGGCCGATCTGGTTGCGCGGATCGACGGAATCCATGCGCCCTATCACCAATGTCTGGCCGATTCGCTGGCGCAATTGCGCGCGCGCTGGGGTGCGGCCCTGCTGCTCGACTTGCATTCAATGCCGCCGCTCGGCCAGCGCGATGGCTTGCCGTCGCCCGACTTTGTGCTGGGTGACCGCTTCGGTACGACGAGCCACGGGGCTTTGGTTGCCAGTTGCTTTGGCTATTTCGCCGAACAGCGCCGCCCTGCTGCGCACAATCGGCCTTATGCCGGCGGTTATGTGCTGGAACGCCACGCCGCCCCGGCCAGCGGCCTGCATGCACTGCAGCTGGAAATCGACCGCTCGCGCTACTTGGATGGGCGATTGACAGAGCCCGGGCCGGGCTTTGCCGCGATGGTGGACCTGCTGGCCGGGCTGATATGCCGCCTTGCGGCCGAAGTGGCCGAATTGGGACAGGCCGATCCGGCAGGCTGGGCCCAGGCCGCTGAATAGCTGCAAAAGAAAAAAGCCACCTCGCGACATGCACGAGGTGGCCTAGGTTCAGGGAGGAGGTGCACGGTGTGCACCACATCCTGCCAAGCCATGAGGGCAGCCCGACAAGATGTTAAGAAGATATGCCTAGGCCAGGGCTTATGCAAGCCCCGGCGTCACAGGCTTACCGCGCGGCGGTTAAGCGGCGTTCGGCTCCAGGTCTTCGATGCTGATCGGACCCTTGCCGGCCTGCACCTGGCGGGCAAAAAGACCGCTGATCAGGTCAAGCGAGAACAGGTGGGCGAAGATCAGCGCCAACATCCCGTTCTGGTTCATTGTCCGCAGCACATCGCCCCGCAGATCGCGCAGCTTTTCCTGATCGACCATGCGGAAACCGCGGTAGATAAACGGCTGTTCGAAGCCAGCCTGCTGGATCGATACTTCGCCATCCATCAGCAGATCATACTTGTTCAGTTCATCGACGAACTGCTGGGTGCGAATCCCGGCCTCTTCAAAGCTCTTGCTGAATTCGAGCATGCCCTTCGTTACTTCGCTGGGTTCCTCGCCTTCGAACAGGGCATTGCCATCTTCAAAGTCACCGACCAGGTTGCTGGTCGGATCGAAACACAGCGACAGTTCGTCCGAATCGGCCTGCAGCTTGGCAAGCATAAACGGATAACGGCGCGCGTAGGCCGGAATGTAGACATCTGCGTTGACCAGCCGGCCATCGTCATCGACGAACAGGTTAACGCCTTCGTTCAGGCCCATCAGCGCCAGCGGCACCGGCTGGTCAGCCGAGGCGAACACGATCGGGTAAAAACGACCAGCGTGGACAAATTCCTCGGCTGTCAGCGGCACGGCGTGCGTGCCGACCAGCCAGGTTGCCTGATCAGTGCTGCGCGTCTTGTAAGTAGCATGATCCCTGCTGTTGAGCGGCATCAGGTCCTTGTAAAACAGCGGCAGGTTGGTGGCGTTCGGCGCGCTGGCCATGCATTCTCTCCGAATTGGCGACCCGGAACGGAATGTGTCCAGGCATAAAGCCGCGCCTTTAGGCGGTGTGCGGATTCAGTGCAAGCAGCTTGCCCGGGTTCATCAACCCCTTTGGATCGAGCGCCGCCTTGACCTGGCGCAGCATCGCCAGCGCGACAGGATCGCCCAGCC
>JBEGJL010000253.1:0-2896 GCA_041184605.1 Pseudomonadota bacterium | reverse complement strand
CTTCGAGTACCCTCAATCAGCTGCGCCCGTGTCCATAGTTCTGCCCCTGCTTGCCGGCCAGCTGCCAGCCAATGCTGGTGCAGTCCGGCAACGTCGATATCGCAGCAATCGGGTTCATAGGCACCCGCGACCCATTCATCGCGAAGACCCGGCAGCCGTCGCAGCAATGCATCGCGGTCCAGATCGTCAACGCGCACGCCCAGCGCACGGAACTCGGCAGCAAAATCGGCCAGGGCAACCAGTTCGCTGGACCGCGCCAGGGTGAGCGCTCCGCGCGGGGCCAGGAAGCCATGCTGGTGCAGAAAGGGCCCCGAAGCGGTCGTCAATGGCTGGACCTGCGGACCGCCATAACTCTCGGTCCAGAACGCTGCCGAGCGTCCCGTGGAATGATAGCCAGGGCGATCCTCTGCTTCGAGCAGCACAACCCGGCCGTGCCTGGCAAGACCCGCAGCCAGTGAGGCACCTGCAATCCCTGCCCCGACAATTGCAAAATCGAATTGGTCGATCATCCGATCGCCCGTGCCAGAAAGAGATCAATCCGGTCCAGTGCCTCTGTGCGTACCGGATCGGCCTCGCGCAGGATTTCATGGCGGGCCCGATCGCCAAAATTCACCAGATCGCACTGTGGGAGCCTGCGCGCTGCTCGGTCAATGGCCTTGAAGCTGACCAAGGCATCCTGATCCGTCGCAAGGATCAGCACCGGCACTTGCACCCGCGCCAGCACTGCACGGCGGGCCAGCCGGCGCATCGAGTCATAGGCGCGTTCGATCCAGCGCCATGAGCCGGGGCCCATTACCAGTTCGGGCCGCTGCTCGCGCCACCACAACTCATCGGCGTAACGCTCGCGATCGTGGGTCAGCAGGTCACCACGGCTGTCAGGCGGTTGTCCCGGCTTCTCGCTCCATTTCCAGGCTGGCCGCCGCGGATCACCCAATCGGCACATCAACCGCGCCAAGGCATGCATCAGGCCATCGGGCATGTTGCCTTCGCGCAGCCCCAGCATTGGCGCAGAAAGTACCAGCGCGCCCGGATTGATCGCTGCTTCAGCGGCTGCTCGCAAGGCCAGATGGCCGCCCATCGAATGGCCGATCACCACCCGTGGCCCGCTCCGCTGGCTTGACCACTCGCGCCAGAACCGCCGCAAGTCATCAACCCAGATAGCGAAATCCTCCACATGGCCAGTGAATGGATCCTGACCCAGCCTCCCCGATCCACCCTGGCCGCGCCAGTCAAAGGCGGTCACGGCCCAATTCCGGTCGTGCCAGTGGCCCAGGGCTTCAAGATACTTTTCGTAAAAGTCACCCCGCCCGCTCAGGAACAGGATCGAGCCGTGCGGCTTTGCGGGCGTCCAGTCGATCCGCCGGACAGGGTGGCCATCGCCCGCGATCCAGCTGCTTTCGATTGCTCCGGCTGGAATAACCCGACGATCGAGAGCGGCGGACACTTGGCTAATTCCAGCCTCCTGGCGGTGGTTACTGTTTGGTAAGCCCTGCCCTGTATCCCTGCCCTCAATCCGAGGGGGCGGACAATGCCGAACGTCGAATTCCAATACGTACTGCTGGGGGCCTTGGCAATCGCACTGGTGATCGCCGCGATCACCGATATCCGCCGTCGCCAGATCGACAACTGGCTGAACGCCGCCATTGCCCTGGCCGCCCCGCTCTATTGGTGGGCCAGCGGGCTTAGTCTGTGGCCGGGCGTGGCCTGGCAACTGGGCATTGCCGCCATCACCTTCGCCATATGTGCCGGACTGTTTGCGCTGCGCGCGATGGGCGGTGGCGACGTGAAGTTGCTGGCCGCGTTGGCGCTGTGGATCACCCCGGCGTGGTTCCTGAAGCTGATCGTCATGATGTCGCTGCTTGGCGGTCTGCTGACGGTGGTCCTTGCCGTTTGGCATGGCGCCCGCGGGCGCCGCGAACGCCTGGCCATCCCATACGGCGTGGCAATTTCGACCGCCGGACTTTGGGCGCTGGCCAGCCAGTTTCTGCCCGCTGCCCAGGCAGTCGCGACAACGGGGCAGATTGGGTGAACCTGATTTTAACCAGTTGGCATCATTACGGAACGATATTGGTACTTTCTCTAGGGGGCTTGCAAGGCCATGGATAAGAAGAAGCTGATGTTGCTGCTTGGCGCGCTGGTCGTTGCGATCGGCACCGCCATGGCCGCGAAGAGCCTGTTTTCGGGAGCCGCAGCGCCCCAGGCCCAAGCTGCCCAGCAAGTGCCCCAGGGGCCGAAGGTGCTGGTCGCCCAGCGAGCGCTGCCTGTTGGCACTATCATCACCGCAGATTCGATCTCGTTCCAGGCCTGGACAAAGGAATTGGTCCAGGATGCCTATTTCATCGACGGCGAAGCCGACATGAACAAGCTGCTTGGCACGGTGGTCCGCTATCCGATCACGGCCGGCCAGCCCGTTACCCAGGGCGCGCTGGTATCGCCCGGTGATCGCGGCTTCCTTGCCGCCGCACTCGGCCCGGGCATGCGGGCGGTTACCATTCCCGTCTCGCAGAAGACCGGGGTCGGTGGCTTCGTCTTCCCGGGTGACCATGTTGACCTGGTGCTGACCCAGACCGTCGGCGGTGGCCAGCAGGAATCGCTCAAGACAGCTGAAACCATCCTGCGTAACGTCCGTGTTTTGGCAACTGACCAGTCGACCGAAACCGAAATTGTCGAAGGCAAGACCGTGGTCCGCGATTTCCGCACCGTCACGGTCGAAGTGACACCCAAGATCGCCGAAAAGGTTGCCGTGGCGCAGACCATCGGCACGATCAGCCTGTCGCTGCGCAGCCTTGCCGACAACCAGTCCGAGCTCGATCAAGCCATTGCCAGCGGTACGGTCAAGGTGCCGGCCGGAGCCAGCAAGGAACAGGAAGAAAAGCTGCTTGGGCAGGCGATGAAC
>JBEGJL010000252.1:0-2582 GCA_041184605.1 Pseudomonadota bacterium | reverse complement strand
GCATCGTACCATATTGTCGGCCAACAGATGGCACGCCGCCAGCGTGAGCACGGCGATGCCAGCCCCACCTGGTTCATATTCGATCACACCTATCGCCATTCCTATCCGGTCGGTCCGGTCTATCCGCTGGTGCCGGACTGGCTGCAGAACGGCATGGTCAAGACCATCCTGAAGAAGGGCCGGACCATTGCCGAATTGGCCGCGCAGATGGGCGTTGATCCGGCACGGCTGGAAGCAACCGTTGGCCGCTTCAATGCCAATGCGGCCAAGGGGGAGGACCCCGATTTCCACCGTGGCGAAGCAGCCTATGACAAAATGTATGGCGATCCGCGCATCGGCCCCAATCCCTGTTTGCGTCCGCTGACCAAGGGGCCATTCTATGCCATGCCGATCTACCCCGGCGATATTGGCACCAATGGCGGGTTGAAGACTGACGATCTGGCCCGGGTGCTTGATGCCAAGGGCAAGCCGATTGGCGGACTCTATGCCATTGGCAACAGTGCCGCGTCAGCAATGGGTGAATCCTATCCGGGGGCGGGGGTAACCATCGGCCCGGCGCTGACCTTTGGCTATATCGCCGCCAATCACCTGACCGGGAGCAACGCGGCGTGATCGGTCGCCAGGCCTTGGCCTGGCTTGCAGCGGGTGCTTGCACCATGTTGGCGGTGCCGGCCTGGGCCGATGGATCACCGGCTCCTGCAGGGCTGGTCAACCCCGCGCAGCTTGCGCGGGAGCATCTGGCACAGCGGATCATGGCCCGTCCTGAACTTCAGGCCAGTCTGCGCCGTACTTCAGCGGCCTATGCAGCCGATCCGGCGATGCGTATTCCCGGCGGCAAGGCCAATCGTGACCGCGCAACGCGGGCGATTGCCCTTGCCGCAGTCTATTACGCCATCGGTCTGGCACTTGATCCCGCGCAGCCGCAGCTGTTCTGGTGCTGCAAGGCACCGCAGCACCTGGGCCAGCTGGGCGTGGATGGATCGGGCTATGGCATTGATAACCCTGATAACGTTTACCGCATGACCCATGTCGACGGGGCCAGCCGCTATATTGTTCATGGGCAGATGCGCGGCGACCGGCCAGCGCAATTACACCTTGAGGTGCGTGACGCGATCCCCGGTACCACCGCCATGAATGCGGAAGGCGGAACACAGTTGGCTACTCTGCGTGATGATGCGCTTCAGATCGGGGCGGATGGCCGCTTTGTGATCACGATCGACAGCGACCCGGCCAATGGCCGCCCCAATCATCTCCAAGTGCCTGCCAGCGGCGTCCACCATGTGATCGTGCGCGACCTGTTGAGCGATTGGGATCATCAGTTGCCGATACCGCTGACGATCGAACGCGTCGCTGGTCCTGATCTGCCGCGGCGCAGTGACGCGGAACTGGCCCACAGCGCGGCTGCTCTGCTGGATCGGATTGCGCCGTTCTGGCTTGATTACGATAACCGGTTCATTTTCAGCCGCCCGGTCAACACCCTGGCGCCGGCGCGGCTGCGGCCAGGAGGCAGGGGGATAAGTGCTTCAGGTCATTTTGCCTTGGGCAGGGCAGAGCTGTTGCTGATCACTGTTGATCCGCTTGGTGCGGCTTCGTTTGGCATTCAGCTGACCGACCCGTGGGGCGTGGCCTATGACTATATCGGTCGGACGAGCAGCCTTAACCAGCGGCAAGCCATAGCCAACCCCGATGGCACCCTGACTGTCGCTATCGCCCAGCAAGACCCCGGGTTTGCCAACTGGCTTGATCCATCAGGCCAGGCCGGAGGTATCGTCACCCTGCGCTGGCAGGGATTGCCCGCCAATGCCGATCCGACCCGGGCGATCCGCGCGGTTGAAGTGGTCACGCGCGGTACCCTGCGTCAGCGCTGGCCGGATCCAAGGGTGTGGCTCGCCCCAGCCCAGCGCGCTGCCCAGCGCGCCGCCCGCCGGCAAAGCCACGAACACCGCAAGGCGGTGCCGTCGGGCTAATCAATCAGCGCGCACCTTCACGCGCGGGGCAGCGGCCCCGCGGCGCATCGTTTCAAGAAACTTGTCAAGCGGGGCGGGCTCGGGAACCGGGCCGCCATGGTCTCCATCGCGGGCCCAGAATTCGGCATAGCTGGGGAACAGCTTGTGAAAGTTCCCCTCGGCCCACTCCGTTGCCGGCCACCGCATCTTGTTGTCGCCAATCGGCGGCTTGTTGAGGTCGGTTGCGTACCAGTACAGCGGCAGGCGCCGGGCGAAGTGCCAGCGACCGTCCTGCCGCACGTAATCGTCAACATACATCATCTGCATGATGACCCATTCGTCGCCCGTTTCATGCTCGTTCTTGGAATAGACCACGCCGTGGGCATGATCGGGATCCTCAAATTCGATCACGTGACCGCCGATATGGTGCGACGTTCCGGTAAAGGGCGAACGCAAGGTGCGGTCCATATAGGCACGCAGCGCCTGACGACCACTGGCATCCTTGCCCACCCGGACATCGGCGGGGAACAACGAAACCATCGCATCCATATCGCGCATGTCGAGCGCCAGGGCATATTTGGCGGGCAGCTGACGGATCGCATCCAGCGATTCAAGGCGATCGATCCGGGCTTCGAT
>JBEGJL010000251.1:0-2954 GCA_041184605.1 Pseudomonadota bacterium | reverse complement strand
GGATCGGCTCGGGATCCTTGCCGTTGAGGTATTCGAACAGCCGTGCGGCATTGGAATGGCGGCGATCGTCCGAAATCGGGCTGCCCAGCGTGATCACCAGCCGTACCGCTTCGGGGTGGGCCTTGGCCAGTTCACGGGCGAAGACCCCGCCCAGGCTCCAGCCGACGATCGAGACCTTGCGGCCAGTCTCACGGTAAATCTTCAGCAGCAGCGATTCCATTTCGTGCACCCGCGGTGCGTCGATCCGGACGTTGCGGCCCATGCCCCAGCCGCGCGCGTCATAGCCCAGTTGCTTGAGCAGCTTGCGCAGCGGCGCGGTCGAATTGTCAGATGCCAGGAACCCGGGCAGGACCAGCACCGGATGCCCATCACCCTGCGGCAGGTTCGAGAGATAGGGGCGGAAGGCATAGAACGCGGCAAATTCCAGCATGGCGCGGGATTCGGCGAAGGCAAACAGCCGCGATGGCGGCCGGGCATGGCTCGGCTGCGGGAATGCGGCGCTGGCTGCTGTCATTTCTTCCTGGCCTTCCTGCTCTTCGCGGCCGGTTTTTGGCTTGCCGGCTTCTTGTTCGTTGCTGGTTTTGCCGCTGCTTTCGCTGCGGGGTTCTTCGCTTTGGCGGCCGGTTTCGGCTTCTTCAAGGGGACGGCCTGCGGTATCCGCGGTTCCGTTACCTTGGCCGCCGCGTCGCGCAGCTCGTGGAAGCTGTCTTCGATGCACTGGGCGTAGAACTCCGGATCGGGCAGCAGGTTGCGGCAGGCCGTGAAGGCAATGGTCGCCTCCTTGACGTAACTCTGCACGACGTGACCTAGGCCCAGCCCGTCGGTCAGGCAGAGCAGGCCCATCATGCTTTCCAGCCGCGCCCCGGCCGAATAGATCGGCACCGGCGGCCCGGGTACGTTCGTAACCACCGTAGTAAAGGGCAGGGCCACGCGGTTGGCGAGGCCAAGCCGGGTATAGGCCTGCGCTGCCAGCGCCATGAACAGTGCTGGGCTGACCTTGCTCATCTCGGTCATGTTGCGTGCGCCGATGGCATCGGACATGGCCTTGGAATTGGTGGTCTGCGAGAAGACGTATTCCAGCCGGTCAATCGGATCGGCGATGTGCGTGCCCAGCGGCGCGATCATCGCCGCCACCTGGTTGCCCATGTCGCCCTTTTCATCCTTCCCGCGCACCGAGATCGGCGCCATCGCGGTCAGGGTCTTGTCCGGCAGGTCATCCTTGGCCGCAAGGTACTTGCGCATGGCCCCGCCGATGATCGCCAGGAACACGTCGTTGACCTTGGCCCCTTCCACCGCGTGGCGGATCGCCTTGATGTCGGCCAGCGGGACCGACCGTCCCTCAACCACGCGGGTGGTGGAGATCACCTGATTGAACCGCGTGCGCGGGGCAATCATCTCGCCATGCAGGGCGAAATCCTTGGTTGCCAGGCCCTTCACCGCGCGGGCCAGACCGGGCATAGCCTTGGCCGCGACTTCAAGCTGGCGGACGGGGTTCGCCACGGCATTCAGCCAGGACTTGGCGATCAGCGAGGCCGGGCTGGGGATGGCCTCGGGTTGCCAGTTGTCCGGTTCTGACGGGGGCGGGGCATCCGGCATCAGCGTGTGGAGCGCCTCCATCAGGTCAATCCCGCTCATCCCGTCAATCGCGGCATGGTGGACCTTGGTGACCATGGCATAGCTGCCTTTCGCCACGCCCGGGATATTATCCAGCCCCTCGATCACCGTGAATTCCCACGGCGGCCGGGTCAGGTCGAGCGGGCGGGCAAAGATCCGCGCTGCCTGGATGCAGAGCTGGCGCCAGTCCCCCGGCTTGGGCAGGGCGAGGTGGCGGACATGGTATTCCAGGTCGAAATCGGGATCCTCAATCCAATAGGGATAGTCGAGATCAAACGGCACCCGCACCAGCCGCTGCCGCATCGTGCGCGACAGCTGCATCCGGCTTTCCATGAAACGCAGGATATCCTTGAAGCGGACAAAGCCGCCTGGCGCCGTTTCGGGGTTGTAGATCAGGATCGAGCCGATGTGCATCGGCGAGTTCCGCGTCTCGAGCGCCACGAATGACGCATCCATCCCCTGGAGCTGACGCAAGCTGATCCCCTCCTGCCTATGACCCGCCTAAAGCCTTGTTATCGGCAGGGAGCCTATCAGAGCACGGCCCGCCGTCAACATGCCCCTTTTGCCTGACCAGGATCGTCCCTATTGGGGGCCCATGGCCCGAGCCGGACGCCCCGATCAACCCAATGCAGCCGAGCGTTTCAACGAGGAACGCGCGACCTATACGGTCAAGGGCAGCCAGCCCGACCTGGAGGCCGGGGTGGCGGCAATCCGCGAGGTGCACGCCACCTTAAAGCCCAAGCCGGGCGTATACCGCATGCTCGATGCGCGGGGCGAGGTGCTCTATGTCGGCAAGGCCCGCGCGTTGAAGAACCGGGTGGCCAATTACACCCAGGTTGATCGGCTGCCGCTGCGGCTGAAGCGGATGGTGGCGCAGACCCGCGCAATGGTGATCGTCACCACCAACAGCGAGGCTGAGGCGCTGCTGCTCGAAGCCCAGCTGATCAAGCGCTATCGTCCGCCCTACAACGTGCTGCTGCGTGATGACAAAAGCTTTCCCTTCATCCTGCTGCGCGCCGATCATGACTTTCCGCGGATCACCAAGCACCGCGGCGCGCGCAAGGCCAAGGGCAACTATTACGGCCCCTTTGCCAGCGCCGGATCGGTCAACACCACGATCAACGCCTTGCAGAAGCTGTTCCTGCTGCGGTCCTGCACCGACAGCTTTTTCGCCCGGCGCGACCGGCCCTGCCTGCTCTACCAGATCAAGCGATGTTCGGCCCCGTGCGTCGGCCGCATTGATGAGGCCAGCTATGCTGAGCTGGTGAACGAGGCGAAGGACTTTCTTGGGGGGCGATCCAGCGCGGTCCAACGCAAGCTTGAGGACCAGATGGCCCAGG
>JBEGJL010000250.1:0-4694 GCA_041184605.1 Pseudomonadota bacterium | reverse complement strand
CGACCAAACTGTTCAAACCGCCAACCCTCAAGCAGCGGCAATTCGCGCACCCCGGCTGCCAGCAGTTCGAGGTCTTCGCTCCGCGCCAGCAGACGCGCTGCAACGTCAATCTCGCGGCTGCGGATCTTGAGCAGCAACTTGAGCAGGTCAGCAACCAGTGCACCTTCCTTGCCAAGCGGGGCTCCGCGCGGCGTGCGCGGGGGCAGTTCTTCGTCGGTCAGCGGTTTGGCCGCTTCCAACGTCGCCATCATCCGCTTGCCAATTTCGTTGTCCTTCCACCCGGCGGAAAGACCGCGAACCTTGGCAAGATCGGCCTGGGTCTTGGGTGGATGGCTGGCAATGTCGGCCAGGGTTTCATCGCGGGCGATGCGACCGCGCGGGATATTCTTGTCCTGCGCTTCGTATTCACGCCATGCGGCAAGAGCCTTGAGCCGACCAAGCATGGCGGGATTGCGGCCCGCCGCCTTGATCCGCTGCCAGGCAACCGATGGATCGTTGCGATAATTGGCCGGATCGGCCAGCTTTTCCATCTCGATATCAAGCCAGGCGCCGCGGCCCGTCTTGATCAGGCGGGCCAGGATCTTGGGGAAGATCTTGGAGAGGTGGGTCACGTCACCGATGGCATATTCGATCTGCCGTTCGGTCAGCGGGCGGCGCGACCAGTCGGTAAAGCGCGCGCCTTTGTCGATCTGCAGGCCCATCCAGCTTTCGACCAGGTTGGAATAGCCGATCTGCTCGCTCTGGCTGATTGCCATCATTGCAATCTGCGTATCGAAGATTGGGTGCGGCGTCTTGCCGGTCAGGTTGTAGATGATTTCCACGTCCTGCCCACCGGCGTGGAACACCTTGAGCACGTCTTCGTTATCGACCAGCAGGTCCAGCAGGGGCGATAAATCCAACCCCTTTGCCAGCGGATCGATTGCCGCCGCTTCCTGTGTATCTGCGATCTGGATCAGGCAGAGCTCAGGCCAATAGGTATTCTCGCGCATGAATTCGGTGTCGACGCACACGAACTCCGCCTTGGCGAACCTTTCGCACAGCGCGGCCAATTCTGCGCTGTCGGTGATCAGGGGGTGTATTTTCATGCTTCTTTTCTGTAGTCGGGCCCGTGCGAGCCCCCGGCTTGACAAATGTGCGGCCATCGCCTGTTAGCCGCGCCTTCGCCCCTGCATCATTGCAGGCCGATTGGAAAGAGTTTCGATGCATCTTTATCGTTCGCACACCTGTGGCGCGCTCCGCGCCAGCGATGTAGGCCAGACCATCCGCCTTTCGGGCTGGGTCCACCGCAAGCGCGACCATGGCGGCGTGCTCTTTGTCGACCTCCGCGACCATTATGGCATGACCCAAATCGTCGCCGATGCCGACAGCCCGGCCTTGCCGATCCTGGAAAGCCTGCGCGTGGAGTCGGTCGTGACGATCGATGGCGAGGTGAAGGCTCGCAGTGCAGGTACCGTCAATGCCGGCCTGCCGACGGGTGAGATCGAAGTCTTCGCCCGCTCGGCCACCGTGCTCAGCCGCGCCGAGGAACTGCCGCTGCCCGTGGCGGGTGAGCAGGAATATCCGGAAGATATCCGTCTGCGCTATCGCTTCCTCGATCTGCGCCGCGAAACGCTGCACGCCAATATCATGACGCGCACCGCGATCATCCGCGAAACGCGCCGCCGGATGGAAGATATCGGCTTTACCGAATTCTCGACCCCCATCCTCACCGCCTCCAGCCCGGAAGGCGCGCGCGACTTCCTGGTGCCGAGCCGGATCCACACGGGTAAGTTCTTCGCGCTGCCGCAGGCTCCGCAGCAGTACAAGCAGCTGCTGATGGTTGCCGGGTTCGATCGCTATTTCCAGATCGCACCGTGCTTCCGCGATGAAGACCCTCGTGCTGACCGCCTGCCCGGCGAATTCTACCAGCTCGATCTGGAAATGAGCTTTGTCACCCAGGAAGAAGTTTGGGAGACGATGGAGCCGGTCATGGCCGGGATTTTTGAAACCTTTGCCAATGGCAAGGCGGTTACCCCGGCGGGCGAGTTCCCGCGCATCCCCTATGCCAAGGCGATGCTGGACTATGGCACCGACAAGCCGGACCTGCGCAACCCGCTGATCATCCGCGACGTCACCAGCGAGTTTACCGCCTCGGGCTTTGGCCTGTTCGAAAAGATCGTGGGCAGTGGCGGCGTGGTTCGCCTGATCCCGGCACCGGAAACGGCCGGTCTCAGCCGCAAGTTCTTCGATGACATGAACGAATGGGCCCGCAGTGAAGGTCATGCCGGGTTGGGCTATGCCACCCGCAAGGATGGCGTGTTCGGCGGCCCGATCGCCAAGAACCACGGTGAAGATAAGATGGCTGCGCTGTGGGATTCGCTCGGCCTTGGTCCGAACGATGGCGCCTTCTTTGCGGCCGGCAAGGAGGAACAAGCAGCGAAGCTGGCTGGTGCCGCCCGCAGCCGGGTGGGTGAGCAGCTTGACCTGATCGAGAAGGATGCCTTCCGATTCTGCTGGATCATCGACTTCCCGTTCTATGAATGGAGCGAGGATGAGAAGAAGCTGGACTTCGCGCACAACCCGTTCTCGATGCCGCAGGGCGGGCTGGAAGCGCTGCAAAGCCAGGATCCGCTGACGATCAAGGCCTATCAGTATGACATGGTCTGCAATGGCTATGAGCTGGCCTCCGGCTCGATCCGCAACCAGCACCCGGACCTGATGGTCAAGGCGTTCGAACTGGTCGGGCTGTCGCAGGCTGATGTCGAAGAGCGCTTCGGCGGCATGTACCGCGCCTTCCAGTACGGCGCACCGCCGCACGGCGGGATGGCGGCCGGGGTCGATCGCATGGTCATGCTGCTGTGCGGGGTCCAAAACCTGCGCGAAATCACGCTTTTCCCGATGAATCAGCGTGCGGAAGACCTGCTGATGGGCGCACCTTCACCTGCGGAACCAAAGCAGCTTCGAGAGCTTAACCTGCGTATTGTGGAGCAGCCGAAAGCTTGATTTTCGACATCGGCTGGCGGACCACATACGTATCGTGGGGATTACAAGCTGTGGATGCCATCCAGCCCTCTTGCCAGCCGCGCCGCCGTTCTCTAGGGCAGGGCTCAACTTTGTTTTATCTGCCGTTCACGAAGGGGTAAATCCATGAGCGACACCGCCGACCGGGTTAAGAAGATTGTCGTCGAGCACCTCGGCGTCGAAGCTGAAAAGGTGACTGAGGACGCGAGCTTTATCGACGACCTGGGCGCTGACAGCCTCGACATCGTTGAGCTGGTCATGGCGTTCGAAGAAGAATTCGGCGTCGAGATCCCCGATGACGCGGCTGAAAAGATCAGCACCGTCTCGGACGCAATCAAGTACATCGACGAGAACAAGGGCTAATTCAGCCCGCTTTCCGCTTCGCTCCGGGCCTGTCTGGGGGTTGAACTGCGGGAACCGAGACACGAAATCTGGCAGGCTCAGTCCCGTAAAGGGCCTGAGCCTGTCGCATATCCGGAGAAGTGCATGCGCCGTGTAGTGGTTACGGGTCTGGGTCTGGTTACGCCCTTGGGGGGCGATGTCGAAACCACCTGGGCAAACCTGCTTGCCAGTAAATCCGGTGCGGGACCGATCACCCGTTTCGATCCGGCCGATCAAAAATGCCAGATCGCCTGTGAAGTGAAGCCGGCCGATCACCCCTGGGGCTTTGATGCCAACAAGCGGGTCGATCACAAGATCCAGCGCCAGGTTGATCCCTTCATCATCTACGGTCTCGACGCCGCTGGGCAGGCCTTGGAAGACGCCGGGCTGACCGAGATGGACGAAGATCTCAAGCTGCGTACCGGTTGTTCGATCGGCGCGGGGATCGGGGGTCTGCCAGGAATCGAGGAAGAATCGATCGTCCTGCATGAAAAGGGCCCTGGCCGCGTCAGTCCGCACTTTGTGCACGGCCGGATCATCAACCTCATTTCGGGCCAGGTCTCGATCAAGTATGGCCTGATGGGGCCGAACCATGCTGTCGTCACCGCCTGCTCTACCGGGGCGCACTCGATCGGTGACGCCGCCCGGATGATCAAGGATGGTGATGCCGATATCATGCTCGCTGGCGGCGCGGAAAGCACTGTAAATCCGCTGGGTATCGCCGGTTTTGCTCAGGCCCGTGCACTCAATTGCACGTTCAATGACCGCCCGGAACAGGCCAGCCGTCCCTATGACAAGGACCGCGATGGCTTCGTCATGGGTGAGGGGGCCGGAATCGTCGTGCTCGAAGAGTACGAGCACGCGAAGGCCCGCGGCGCCAAGATTTACGCCGAAGTGGTCGGCTATGGACTGTCGGGCGATGCCTACCACGTCACCGCACCGCACCCGGAAGGGAAGGGCGCCGAACTTTCGATGCGGATGGCGATGCGCAAGGCTGGCCTGCAACCGGGTGACATCGATTACGTCAATGCCCATGGCACTTCTACAATGGCCGATACGATTGAACTCGGTGCGGTCAAGCGCGTGCTGGGTGACGATCTTTCCGGTGCTTCGATGAGCTCGACCAAGTCGGCGATCGGCCACTTGCTGGGCGGCGCCGGTGCGGTCGAAACGATCTTCTGCATCCTTGCCATTCGCGATCAGATTGTCCCGCCAACGCTGAACCTCGACAACCCGGATGAGGGGGCCGAGGGCGTTGATCTGGTTCCGAAGGTTGCCCGTAAGCGCAAGGTTCGTGCCGCGCTCAACAACAG
>JBEGJL010000249.1:0-4087 GCA_041184605.1 Pseudomonadota bacterium | reverse complement strand
GGCATAGACCGTGGGAATCGAACGGACCTGGAACTGCGAGGCGATGAACTGTTCCTCGTCCACATTGACCTTGGCCAAGACCACGCCCTTGTCGGCATATTCCGCGGCCACCTTTTCGAGGACCGGGGTCAGCGCCTTGCACGGGCCGCACCATTCGGCCCAGAAATCGAGGATGACGAGACTGGTCATCGACGGTTCGACCACGTCCTTGCGGAACCGGTCAACCGCCTTCTGTTCGTCGAGGCTCAGGCCCATGCTTGCCAAGGGATCACTCCAGCTGGATTTGTGTTTGGCCCCCAATGTGGGCTTTCACCGCCATTTGTGAAGTCACAAAGCGCCTGTTTCAGATTCTGCGCATTTTCCCCTTGGCAAGGGAGAAGGCCGATGCTAACCGCGCGCCTCTCCCCGGCCCCTGCCGCATCGGCAAGCGGGCTTCGGACGTTCAGAGCGGGCGTAGCTCAGGGGTAGAGCACAACCTTGCCAAGGTTGGGGTCGAGGGTTCGAATCCCTTCGCCCGCTCCACTTTCCTGACCGCTGACGTTCGTCCTTGTCTGGAAAAACTCCCAGAAATCACTATATTCGTCGCCTGACTGACCGCTCGCGTTCGATGTCGTTCGCCTACAATCACCTCTCAATGGGGGCCACATAGGGGGCCAGCGGTGCAGTGCTTGATTTGGGTGGCCCCCACTTGGGGGCCATTCTTGGCGAAAAGGCGCGGTAAACCATGGCCCTGACAGACGTAGCGATCAAGAACGCGAAGGCGCGCGAAAAGCCTTTGTTGACGCCATAGCAGTGGACGGCATCACGCGCGCTGATTGCCGCACCCGTGCTGCCGGCAGGGGCAGCGGCGGCCTGGGCCATGGTCGAAAGCGCAAGCATGGCGGCGGCCGAAGCAATGCTCGTGCCGGTCTTGATGGTGGACATGTGATTACCTCCGAAATTGTGCGTAGTGCCTGGCTGGCCTTTCCAAATTCGCAGCCGATCGCGGTTAGGTTACGGACCCGAACCCAAAGCCTGTAAATTTTTGCTCTTGCTCGATTTCCTGTAACAACCATCCCATCCCGAACGAATATCCGGTCGCTGGCGGTCGATCCTGGCCGTCCGGTCCATATCGGGAGTTTTCTATGACCAAGGTCTCGACGGGCGTTGCCCTCGCCGCCATCGGCGTTGCCGCCATCGCCACTGCCGCCAGTGCCGGCACCGCCCCTGCCGGCAAGCCGGCGATGGAAAAGTGCTATGGCATTTCCAAGGCCGGCAAGAACGATTGCAAGGCCGGAGCCGGGACGAGCTGCGCCGGGACTTCGACCCGCGATTACCAGGGCAATGCCTGGAAGCTGGTCAAGGCCGGGACCTGCCTTACCACCAAGACCCCGCGCGGCCACGGCACGCTTGAGCCGCAGGGATGATCAGGCTCGCGCCACTCCTGCGTCTTTACGATCAGGCGGTCACCTGGCTTTCAGGGAAATTCCCTGAAAGCCTCGTGCTGCTGTTCGTTCGCGTTGTTCTGGCCGGGATCTTCTGGCGGTCGGGCCAGACCAAGGTGGTTGAAGGCAGCTGGTTCACGCTCAACGACACCACAGTCGAACTGTTCCGCACGGAATATGCCGGGGTGCCGCTGCCACCGGAACTGGCCGCGCCAATGGCCAATGCGGCGGAGCACATCTTGCCGGCCTTGTTGGTGGCGGGGCTGTTCACCCGGTTTTCGGCGCTTGGCCTGATCGGGATGACGCTGGTCATCCAGATCTTCGTCTATCCGGATGCCTGGTGGGCCGAGCATTCGCTGTGGATCGGGCTGGCGCTGATCCTGGTTCTGCGCGGGGGCGGGTTGCTGTCGCTCGATACCTTGTTGGTTCGCAGCAGCCGGAAATGATCGCCGACGAGGCCATTCTTGCCAGGCTGGCAGCAATGGCTCAGGGCGGCGATCGGCAAGCCTATGCCACCATGCTGACCTCCTGCCGGGACTGGCTGCTGCGGTACTTTCGCCGCAAGGTGATGCCCGACCAGGTTGAAGACCTGGTGCAGGAAACGCTGCTGTCGGTCCATCGCAAGCTGGCCAGCTATGATCCGGCCCGGCCGTTCTATCCCTGGCTGGCGGCAATCGGGCGCTACCGGTTTGTCGACCATCTGCGCCTGGCCTATCGTCATGCCGGCCAAACCAGCATCACCGACGAAGACCTGGCCATCGATTCGAAGGAAGACGCGATTGCCTCCCGGGTCAGCCTGGATAGACTTTTTGACGCATTGCCGGCGCCGCAAAAGGCGGTCATCGAATTGGTCAAAGTCAAAGGCTTATCGGTCCGCGAGGCATCAAACCAGACCGGTCAGAGCGAGAGCCTGGTCAAAGTGAACATCCATCGCGGCCTCAAACGTCTCGCTGGCTTGATTGAAGAGGCCTAGCCCTATGCGAACGGATGACATCATCGGACAATTGGTGGCTGACCTCGATCCGGTCACCCCGCTGCATCGCCGCAGCGGCATCGTGCGCATCCTGATCGGCCTGGCGATCAGCACCTTCGTGGTGGTCTATGGCTTCGGGGTGCGCGCCGATCTGGTTGCCGGCCGCCCCGATCCCATGTTCCTGACTTCGACGGGCCTGTTCCTGATCCTGGCGCTGGCCTCATCCTGGGCGGCGATCGACATGGCCCGTCCCTCGGTCGGGACCCGGCGCGATGGCTGGGCCTGGACGGCGATGATGGCGGCGGTCCTGCCTCTGGCCGCGCTGGGCCTGATCGCGCTCGATCTGTCCGCCGGGCAGCCGGTCTACGTCGATGCCAGCGGCTTTCACTGCCTGGTAGAGGGTTCCACCGCCGGCCTCCTGACCCTGGCGATCATGGTCCTGTGGCTGCGCCGCGGCGCCCCGTCATCGCCACCGATGGCCGGGATGCTGGCCGGTGTGGCGGCGGGATCGGCGGGGATCTTCGCCGTTTCGCTGTGCTGCCCGGAAAGCGACCTGGTCCATATCGGCATCTGGCACGGTGGCACGGTAATCTTGACCGGGGTGCTTGCTCGCCTGTTCCTGCCCCGCCTGCTCGCCTGGTAGGGGATCTGCCGATCGTGCAGGCGTGCCGTTTGCGCCTCGGCTTGCTATGGCTGCGGCCATGACCGGATTTCTGTTTGCCTTGATCGTCACCGTGCTGACCGGGTTCGGCGCGCGCGATCAGGCTTTGGTGGCCTGGCTGTCAGAACGACAGGGCGCCCGGCCCGGCCTCTTGGCAGTCGCCGTGGCCTGCGGGATTGCCGCAGCCGCGCTGTCCGCCTGGGGTGGTGCGGAAATGGCAGACCTGCTGGGCAGCAATGCCCGCCGTTTCCTAGTCGCCCTGGCGCTGGGCCTCGCCGGGCTGGAGCTGCTGTTCCTGCTGCGGCGGGCTGCGCCGGTTGAACCGACCCATTCGCTGGGGGCCTTCGCCATTGTGGTCTTGACCGCGCAGCTGACCGATGCCGCCCGGTTCCTGGTCTTCGCCTTGGCGGCGTTCACCCGCGCACCCTTGACGACCGGCCTTGGCGGTGCGGTTGGGGCGGCTGTGGTGATCGGCATCGGCTGGGCCAGCCAGGGATGGGCGGACCAGCCGTGGCTGGTGACTTTGCGCCGTGGCCTGGGGATCGTCTTGCTGCTGCTTGCAATCGGGATCGGGACAGCCGTGATCGGCGGTCGCTGACCCGATGATGGCAAAGCGGGCGAATTATCGCTCGCGCGGCAGGCGGGTGATGCTATGCGCAGGCGGCATGACCTCCCCGTTGATTATCCCCGCCGCCATCGACCGCCAGATCGCCGACTGGCTGTTCGATCACCTTGCCGCCGCGCTTTCCGCGACGGATGGGACAGTTGCGATTACCGTGCCCGGCGGTTCGACCCCGTTCCCGATCCTGGCTGAACTGGCCGCGCGGCCGCTAGACTGGCGCCGCATCGCGGTCTGGCCCGGCGATGACCGGATCGTGCCAGAGGATCACCCCGCCAGCAATGTCGGCCGGATCCGTGCGCTGCTCGAACCGGTCGGGGCGCAGGTTGTGGTGTTGACCGAGGATGCCGTGCCACCCCACTTCGCCATTGCCTGGCTGGGCATGGGGGGTGATGGGCACATCGCCAGCC